>JAYVUQ010000713.1:0-4233 GCA_043787785.1 Bryobacteraceae bacterium | reverse complement strand
GGCACGAGGGCCGGAGCTTGGCGAGCCATGTTTTGCCTTAGAACTGAGAAAACGAGCCGGCGGAGTTGGGCTGACTTCGGAAGTGTCGAGGTTCCTCGCATGTTACAGGTTCGGCTAACCGAATTGAATACCTTGGGCTAACGGGAGATCGCGCGACCAGTTGATGGTGACGGTTTGGCGGCGCATGTAGGCTTTCCAGGCGTCGGAGCCGGATTCGCGTCCGCCGCCGGTGTCTTTTTCTCCTCCGAAGGCACCGCCGATTTCGGCGCCGCTGGTGCCAATGTTGATGTTGGCGATGCCGCAGTCGGAGCCTCGGTGGCTCAAGAAAGTTTCGGCGGGGATGAGTCCGGCGGTGAACATAGCTGAAGACAAACCTTGCGGGACGTCGTTGTGCCAGGCCATGGCTTGGTCGAGGTGGTCGAACTCGACGACGTAGAGGATGGGGGCGAAGATCTCGTCCTGCATGATCGGTAGGGGTGCCGGGGCGTGGACGATGGTGGGTTCGACGTAGTTACCTTGGAGAGCCTTGCCGCCATAAAGGATCTGGCCGCCTTGCTGCCCGATGGTCACCAGCCCGGTTTGCATGGCTTCGACGGCATGCGAATTGACGAGCGGGCCCATCAGAGTGCCGGGTTCAAGAGGATGGCCGATCTTCACTTGGGCGTAGGCGGCGGTGAGTCGGCTGAGGAAGGGCTTGGCAATGGTGCGGTGCAGGAACAGACGTCGGAGCGAGGTGCAGCGCTGCCCGGCGGTGCCGACAGCACCAAAGAGGGCGGCGCGCGTGGCGAGATCGAGGTCCGCGTCGTCCATCACGATAATGGCGTTGTTGCCGCCGAGTTCCAGCAGTGTCCGGCCGAGGCGCTCGCCGACCACTTGCCCAACGCGGCGGCCCATGCGGCAGGAGCCGGTGGCGCTGACGAGGGGGAAGCGGCGGTCGGCCAGCATCGGTTCTCCGATGTCGTCCACGCTGCCGATGACGAGATTGAAAATGCCTTTAAGGCCATGGCGGGAGAGCACGCGGTCGCAGATGTGTTGGACAGCGATGGCGGTGAGGGGCGTTTGCTCCGACGGTTTCCAGATGACGCAATCGCCGCACACGGCGGCGATGAGGGCGTTCCAGGCCCAGACGGCTACGGGAAAGTTGAAGGCGGTAATGACGCCGACATGGCCCAAGGGATGCCATTGCTCATACATCCGATGGCCGGGCCGCTCGCTGTGCATGGTGAGGCCGTAGAGTTGGCGGGAGAGGCCGACGGCGAAGTCGGCGACGTCGATCATCTCCTGCACCTCGCCGCGTCCCTCGGAAAGGATCTTGCCCATCTCCAGGCTCACCAGGGCGCCCAGGTCATCGAGATGATTGCGGAGTTCGAGGCCGATTTCGCGAACGATGCCGCCGCGGTGGGGGGCGGGCATCATCCGCCAGGTGGCCCACTCTTGGGTGGCCGCATTGAGGACCGTCTCCAGGTCCTGCCGCTGGGCGGTGCGGACGCGGGCGAGTTCCTGGCCGTCAATGGGCGAGTAGGAGATCAGCTCGGGGCCGTGGGTCACGATCCAGTCTCCGGTGGCGGCGCCGGGGTTAATGGGCGCGATGCCGAGCGATCTCAAGATGTCTTGCGGGCTAGCCATGAGAATCCTTCCGGGCCGGTGGCGAGTGGGCGGCCGGCGAGTGACGCGTGGTGGTGCAGATCTGCGACGAGAGCGGATTGAAATGAAACGTCAAACCATTTTCGCTCGTTTTGATGGTGAGCGATTTTGTGGGCGGCATCGCGCGTCGTGGCGCCACGCTGTTTGGTTTCCCGCACGTGAAGGGGGTCGGCGATGAGAGGAAATGGCGTAGCTCGACAAGCATCCCGGATGAGTACTTGCGGGTCGCAAGGGAGAAGCGGGGCGAGCGTGGCGTAGGTGTCAATCCCTTGGTGATTTAACTCGTGGATGACTTCGAGCCGTTCAGCGTAGGGAGCGCACTTGGGCTCGTAGCGGCGAAGCACTTCGGGACGGTTACTGGTCACCGAGAAGCTGACGCGGAGGGTGCTAAGTTGGCCGAGGGATTGGAGCAGCGCCAAGTCTCGCAGGATGAGCGGGGAGCGGGTTTGAATAACAAAGACGGCCGGTGGCTTGGCGATGAGCGCCGCGAGGATCTCGGGCATCAGCCGCTCGCCAGGCTGATAAGGGTCAACCAGCGGGGAGCAGTAGATAATCTGGTTCGGGCGCAGTTCCTTCGCCAACAGTGCGGCAGCGTTCTGCTTAAAGGTGGTGAACTGGCCCCAGCGTTGCCAATCCTCAGGCTGCAAGCCCCCTTGGATGCGCATCGTGGGGACGTAGCAATAGCTGCAGCCGAAGGTGCAGTTCCGCGCGGGGGTGAGCGAATGCGTAAAGCCGGCCTGCGCGATGAAGCCGCTGGTGCGGCTCAAGATAGTGCGGGCTTCGGTCACGCGGTGGTCGGGCATCCGGTTACAGTGTAGATGAGATATGAGAATTTTAGCGATCCATGCGCATCCGGATGACATTGAAATTTTGGCCGGAGGAACTTGCGCCAAACTGGCCGCCTTGGGCCATGAACTCACGTTCGTAACGATGAGCGACGGCGATTGTGGCAGCCGGGAGTACTCTCCCGAGGAGACGGCGCGGATCAGGAAAGGCGAGGCGGCCAATGCGGCGGCCTTAATTGGCGCTCAGTTTCAATGGGGCGGCTTTCATGATTTGTCGATCTTCAACGATGACGCCTCACGCCGCCAGACGACGGGGCTGATTCGCGAACTGCGGCCGGAAATTGTGCTTACATCGGCGCCATCGGACTATCTCGCGGACCATGAGATGGTGTCGTTGTTAGTGCGCGATGCTTGCTTTGCGGCGGGCGCGCCAAACTACGGGGTGCCTTCGGCGGCCACGGCTTTGGACTGGATTCCGCATCTCTATTTTATGGATCCGATTGAGGGGCTTAACCGTGAGGGCCGGCCGGTGCCACCTGATTTTGTGGTGGACGTGACGGCGGAGTTCGCTACGAAGTGGCAGTTATTGGCTTGCCATGAATCGCAGAGAAATTGGCTAAAGGCGCATCATGGGATGGACAATTATCTGAAAACGATGGAGGAGTGGACGCGGAAGCGCGGGGCTTCGGCGGGCTTCGAGATGGGTGAAGGCTTCCGGCAGTATCGGGGACATCCTTATCCGCAGACGCCCTTGTTACAACAGCTACTGGGTTTGGCGTAGCCGGTTGCCACGTCCGGTATTCCAGCCGGCGTTCCAGGCTGTGAATAGCAAAGCTAGGGACACCGCCATGGAGACAATCATCATCCACTTGGTGATGGTGGGGAAGCCGATAGTCTCTTTCCAGCGGCCCGCCAGGTAGATCATGGACGCGGAGGCCAGGCCACCCGACATGTTGAGGACGCCGGAGGCGAGGCCGCGCTGCTGCGTGCCGATGAGGTCGCAGGCGGCGGCGAAGGCGTTAGCGGCGAGGCTGCCGACGAAGAGTCCAAAGAGAGCGGAGAAAAGTCTCGCCAGGGGCAGGGTTTCGGCCGAAAACGTGAGGTAGGAGAACGGCGCGCACAGAAAGACGCTGCATGCGGTGACATAGAGCCGCGCCTTCGGCCAACGGACGGCCCAATAATCGGCCAAGGCCGCGGAGAGAAAGATCCCAAGCATGGCACTGCCTTGTAAAAATACGGTGGCGTTCCAGCCGCTCTCGGTCATCGATAAGTGATAGCGCTCATAGAGGAAGGTGGGAAACCAGGCCAGATATACCCATTGCATCGCGCAAAATGAGGCGAAGGTGAGGCAGAGCATGATGTAACCGGGAGAAGATAGTAAGTGGCGCCAATTTCCGGTGCGCTCACTTACCGGAGTTACCTTGGCCGGTGGTAAACGCCGGAATACTTGCCACAATATTAAGCTGTAAGTGATACCGACGGCGCCGGCGACGGCAAAGGCTTGACGCCAGCCAACATGGTCAGCGCTCCAGCCACCATACCAGCCACCCAGCATGGCGCCCAGATACTGGGCTGATTGGTGCAAACCCAACGCTCTGGACCGGATTTCGGCCGGGTAAACACTGGCCAGCAAGGCCAAGGCGGCGGGGAAGTACAGAGCCTCGGTGATGCCCATGGCCGCCCGCCAGCCAATAAAGGCGGATTCGCTCTCGCTGGCGCCACTACCGAGGGTCGCCACGCTCCACAGAATGAGGCTGGCCAGGATGAGCCGTTCGCGAGGATAGCGGTCAGCGAGGCGCCCAGC
>JAYVUQ010000712.1:0-21591 GCA_043787785.1 Bryobacteraceae bacterium | reverse complement strand
TGGAACCTGTCGCACAAGACTTCGATGTATGGCAATGCCTCGGACTTAGTGGCTTTCCAATTGATGCCGCTCGAACAAGCGTCGCCGGAAGCGGATTGGTCTTTCACGGTGCTCGATATGGACCGTCGCCAAGTCGCGTTTCACGATGACTCCTATAAAGCGACCAAATGGAAATGGGAATTCGGCGACGGGAAGATCTCCACAGAGCAGCATCCGGTGCATCAGTATGAGAAGCCCGGCGAGTATGTGGTCACTCTGTATATCGACGGGGGCAAGTCACGGCGGACGAAGGTTTGGGACGTGGTGCTTCGGTGAGGCTCTGCTATTTTCCGACTGACTGCCCCACCGCGCCGGCTGAATTATTTGGCCGCCTTCGCCATCTTTTCTTTGAGCCTTGTCTTCACGATCTTCGTCACCAGCGCCGCGGGCAACGGCCGATCAATGGGGAATTGTAAGGTGCCCTTCGACTTTTTGTAAGGCGCTAGTTCGGCATCGAGCGAAGCCAGGGTCGCGCCGCTCATCGGGAAAATGCTGCAATGTTTTTTGAACGCGGCGAAAGCGATCAACGGGCCTTGATAGTTAATGGTTGGAATTCTGTAGGAAATGGATTCGGTTGCGCCTGGTACGGCGGAATGGATGATGACGCGCATCTTGTTCAGCGTGCTGCGCTGCGGCTCCGGAACATCAAGTAAGTATTCATCAATGGTGGAAGGTGCGGTTTTCAAGTTAAAACCTCCGGATAAATTCAATGTAGAAGGCCAAGGCGGCCACTACTTCCCCACAGGGCACATACTCGACTGCGGCGTGCGCTTGATCGATACTGCCTGGCCCGAAGATGATACTCGGAATGCCTTGGCGAACGAACTTACTCGCGTCACTGCCAAAGGGGACGCCGCAGGGAGTAGTGCCGTAGCCGAGCACACTGAGTACGCGCTGGGCAGTAGTGACTACCGCTTCGTTGATCCCGGTCTCCATGGCGGGGTCGGCGATCATGGGCTCGTCCATCTCGGCGGTGATGCCGGGGATCTTGGCTAACGCCGCGCGGTAACCGGCCCAGACGGCGCGGGGATCTTCACCGGGCAGAATGCGGCGGTCGATGGCGATTTCGCAACGATCAGGGACAAAGTTGATCTGCTCGCCGCCGTGAATGGTACCCACGCTGAGCGTGGCCGGGCCTAACAGCGGATGCAGTGGGTTGGCCAGCGAATCTGCCGCCGCATACAGCCATTCGAGCACCGGCGCCATGTGGCGGATCGCGCTGACGCCTAAGTGTGGCTTCGCCGAATGCGCGGCAACGCCAATCGTGCGCAGCTTCCAGCGCAAGACGCCCTTGGCTGCCACTACCACTCGCATTTCAGTAGGTTCGGCGACGATGGCCGCTGAGGCTTCGAGCCCCTCGCAGAGCCGGATGACCCCGCGAAAAGCATACTCTTCATCCACCACCGCCGCCAGCCACACCTCGCAGGGCGGCGGCTCGCCTTGCTGCTTCCAGTGCGCCACCGCATGCATCATGGTGGCGAGGCCGGCTTTGGTGTCGCAGGAGCCGCGCCCATAGAGATGCCCATGGCAAATCTCCGGTAGAAATGGCGGTATCGACATGCCGCTCACCGAAACGGTATCCATGTGGGCTTCCAGAATTAGCCTCCGACTGGAATCGGCACCCGGCAATCGCGCGATGACATTCTGACGGCCGGGCAGAACGTCCTGCCGAAAGGTCTCGATGTCGCGTTCGGCAAAAAAGCGCTCCACATACTGTGCCACCGCCTCTTCGGGCACACCGCCCTCATAGGACGGGTTAATGCTTTTAATGGCGACTAGGTCGCTTAGCGTTTGTAGTACAGGCTCCATGATGTCTCACAATATGAGCCGGTTGCCACGGCCTACCGTGGTGGTTAAGGGGCACGCCCAGCGGTAGATGAGAAGTTCCAGACTAACCCAATTGTCGTGCTTGGCACATCAATTCAGGATACTGCGAATAGCCGATTGGGAAGTTGGCGTCAACTCAGCGTTGCCAGATAATGGTGGACAATGCACCACCACACTGCCTTCCCCCACGCCGCTCGCCACGCGCTTCACGCTGCCGGACCGCGTATCGCCCGCCGCAAACACGCCCGGGATCGAGGTCTCCAGTAAGTAAGGGTCGCGTTTCAGCGGCCAATTCCGGGTGAGCTTGCCATCGGCCTTCAGCGCCGGTCCCGTGCGGACGTAGCCGTGTTCGTCCATGCAGATCTGGCCCGTCAGCCAACTGGTGCAGGGCTGCGCGCCGATGAAGATGAACAGCAGTTGCGCCGGAACGCGCCGGGTCTGCTGGGTTTGGTTATCCAGCAAGGTCAACTCCGCCAGTTGCTCCTCGCCGTGGGCTTCGACCACTTCGGTATGCGCCAGCACCTCAATATTGGGCCGGCTGGCGATTTGGTCGATCAGATATTGACTCATCGTCGCGGCTAGGCCTTCGCCTCGCACTACCATCCGCACGCGCTTGGCGTACTGCGAGAAGTGCATCGCGGTTTGCCCCGCGCTGTTGGCGCCGCCGATGACGTAAACTTCTTCGTCCTGGCAACTCAGCGCTTCGGTGATGGCCGCGCCGTAGTAGACGCCGCTGCCACGCAGGCGCTCCATGCCCGGGACATCGAGCCGACGCTAGGCAAGGCCGGTGGCGATCAGCACGGCGTGCGCCGAAACCTGCGCGCCATTGTTGAGCGTCATCAGCTTAAGCACGGGGAAGAGATGCTGCTCGGGCGGGTCCCAAGGCTTCATGAGGTAGTGATGCAGTTGGACGTCGTTGATCGCCTTGATCGCCGCGTCGGTATCGGCGTAGGCGGTGAGCAGCACGCGGCGTGCCTCGGGATGCAACTGGCGCGCGGCATTCAGAAAACTGACGCCATCCATATCAGGCATGCGCTGGTCGGCGAGCAGCAGGGCGACGTCCTCCTGCCGGTCCTTAATTTGACGCAGGGCATCGAGCGCGGCGGGGCCGCTATCGGCGCGAATGATCCGGTACTCTTTGGAGTACCGGCGGCGCAGGTCGCGCTCAATTCACCGGAGCACTTCCAGGTCGTCATCAACGGTCAATAGGTAGGGTTTTGCCACTCTCTGCCTTCCAGTTTCGCAAGAATTCTTGGGCCACAGCGACGGGCTCGTGCTTCAGTTGGGTTACCGACGCATTCATCTGCCGCATCAACTCGGGGGAGATGCCTCCGGTAAGTTGATCGAGTGCCGGGCGCAGGCCCGCGTGCGCGTTCAAAGCGGCGCGGCGCACGGCCAGGCATGTCTGATAGGGCGGGAAGAAATGTAAGTCGTCTTCAAGAACGGTAAATGCGCCAGTGGAGAGTGCGGCGTCGGTAGTGTTGCCAGCGGCCATATCTACTTCGCCCGATTGCAAGGCGCGGTAGAGTAAGCCGAGGTCCATGGTTTTGAGCGGCGCGCCCAATTTCAGGGGGTAAGTCTTTTGAAAGAGCGGCCAGCCGTCGGCGCGCGCTTCAAACTCGTACCCGATGGCCAAGCGCCAGTCCTTCTTGCGGGCCACGGCTTCGCTGAGGGTCCGCAAACCGAGCTTCTGGGGAATTACCATGGCAAAGGTATTCTCGAAGCCCAGGGGCCAGCCCCATTCGACATCGTGGCGCTGAAAGTAAGCGGCGCGCACATTGGCGAATACCTTGGCCGGGTCGCGTTCCAGGGGTAACTTCAGGCAGGCGGTGAGTGCGGTGCCGCTATACTCTGGATATAAATCGATGTCGCCGGAGACCAGTGCAGAATGGGCCAAATAACTTCCGCCGAGATGTAAGCGGGAAGAGACTTTGGTGTGTAACTCATTAGTAAGATGTGCGGCGAGGATTTCACCCAGGATATCCTGCTCCGTGAAGTTCTTCGCGCCCACAGTTAGCCGCGGCGCGTTCGAACATCCGGTGAAGCCAGCGGTTAGTATCGCGAGAGCTTGTTTTCGGTCCATGCCAGTATCCGATCCGCCAAGATGGCCATGAGTGCCGCCGGGATGGCTCCGGCAAGGAGTAAGTTGGGTTCGAGCGTGGCGAGTCCCCGGTAGAGGAAAGTGCCCAGGCCACCGGCACCCACGGCTGCGGCGATGGTCGCGGTGCCGATGGTGGTGACGGTGGCGATGCGCAGGCCGGCGACGATGGCGGGCGCGGCCAAGGGCAGTTCTACTTCGCGCAGCACCTGGCGCGGCGTGAGCCCCATGGCGACGGCCGATTCTTTTACGGCTTCCGGCACGCCTTGCAGGCCGGCGACGGTGTTGCGCAGAATGGGCAGTAGCGCGTAGGCGAACAGGGCGATGACGGCCATGCGCGGGCCGATGCCAATGATTGGTAGGAGTAAACCAAATAGAGCTAAGGACGGGATAGTCTGCACTAAGTCTGCCGCGCGGAGTAAGTAATTGCCAGGGCCGGGGTGGCGCGCGGCCCAAATGGCGCCAGGTAAGCCGAAGGCAGCGGCGAGGCCCACGGCAAGTAACACGAGCCATAGATGTTCTAGGGCGGCGGTGGCGATGTTCATTACAGCGTCTCCAGAAAAAGGCGCAACTCCGGGTGTTGGCTCGCTTCGATTTCTTGGCGCGAGCCAAAGGCGGCTAACTGGCCTTCGGAAAGAAAGCCGATGCGGTCGCCAAGGGCGAAGGCCTCGCGGAGGTCGTGCGTTACGAAGACGGTGGTGATGCCCAGCGAACGGACGAGTCGTTGTAACTGCAGCCGCGTGACGGGGTCGAGCGCGGAGAATGGCTCATCGAGCAGGAGTAACTTCGGCGAGCCCGCCAAGGCCCGCGCCAAAGCCGCCCGCTGTTGTTCGCCACCGCTGAGCTGGTGCGGAAAGCGGTCCAAGTAAGCTGCGGGGAGTCCGGTGCGTTCGAGATAGTCGGCGGCCTGTTTCCGGTCGGCGCCCGCCAGATGCATCTGCTCCCTGATCCGGCGATGGGGGAAGAGGCCCAGGTTTTGCGGCACAAAGCCAATCGACCGGCGCAAGGCGTAGACGTCCCACTCGGCCACCGGGCGGCCCAGCACCTCAACCATACCGGCGCTCGCGTCGAGTAAGCGGTTGATCAAGCGCAGCAGCGTACTTTTCCCACTGCCACTGCGGCCCAGCAGGACAGTAATTTCCGAGGCGTGGAACTCGACGTTGATTTTGCGGAGCACCGTGCGCCCGTCGCGCGCACAAGCCACGTTGGCGAAGCGAATCATGCCTGCTGCTGCAATGGCAGCCGAATGGAGAAGACGGTGCAGCCAGACTCTGATGCAAAGGTGATCGTGCCGTGGTGCTGGTGGACGATGCGGTAGACGGTGTCGAGCCCCAGGCCGGTGCCCGCGCCTTGAGCCTTGGTGGTGAAGAAGGGGTCAAAGACTTTGGTGGAGATAGCTTGGGGAATGCCGCTGCCGTTGTCGGTGAATTCGATCAGGGCATAGTCGGCCTCTTCCAAAGTGCGGACTTTCAGCACGGCGGGGCCCTGGCGTTCGGAGTAAGTCAGCATGGCGTCAATCGAGTTATCGATCAGGTTCGTCCACACCTGATTCAATTGGCCGCCATGGGCGGCGAGCTTGGGTAAGCAAGGATCGTAGTCGGTCTCGACGCGCACGCCTTCTTTGAGGCGAAAACTGAACATGCGCAGGGTGGTATCGAGGCTATGGTGGATGTCGATTTCAGCGAGCGCCGCGCGGTCCAGGTAGGAGTAATCCTTGATGGCTTTTAATAAGTCGGCGATGCGGGTGGTGGCGGTGAGCATTTGGGCCAGCACTTGTTCCATCTGAATGGCGGCGGCGAAGCGTTGCAGGCCGAAGGAGCGGCAATCGTGTGCCCAGTCCGCCGTGTGGTGCTCAAGGTCGGCACGGACGAAACCGGCGTCGACGAAGGCGGCGGCCGTCTCCCAGGGCTCAGCGACGACCAAATCTTGTAAATAGTCGCCCATAGTTTCTTCGCGATCGCTGCGGGTGAGCGAGTCGAGCGTCGGAGTTGCGCGAATGCCGGCCGCGGCCGCGTCTTCGAGCGCGCGTACCGACTGCAGAAAGGCCTCCGTGGGGCGTAGCTTCAGAAAGCCGTCGCTGGCCTGCTGGAACTGCTCAAAGGCGCGCCGGGCTGAGAGGCTGGCCTGACGGGCCGCCGAAGCCGGGTTGTTCAATTCATGGGCCAAGCCCGCCGACAGTTTGCCGAGCGAGACGAACTTCTCATGCTGCGTGATGCTCTTCGCCGTCTCTCGCACGCGATCGGTAAGGATGCCCACCAGCTTCGGCACCAGGTCAGGCAATTCGACGTAGAGCGCCGGAAAATAGTCGCGATGGAAGAGCAGCATGCGTGTATCGCGCACGGCGCGCACTGTGGCCATGAATTGCTCCATGCGCGAAAAGGGGAGCACGCCGGCCACCGTGCCCTCCTCAATTATGAAGACGAAACTATCCACGCCGCTTTCGCGATTAAGACCCTGCAATTCGCCCTCGAGCATCACGATCATGTAATCCGCCGGATCGCCACTGTGGCTGGTGACCTCGCCCGCCAACACACGCCGTTCCTCGCAGCGTTCCAGGAACCACTGCAACTGCGCATCAGGCAAGCCGTGAAAGACTTCAACCCGTCGCAGTGCGTCGATCTGTTCGGTGGTGCTCACGCTTCCTCTTAATTATTTCTCTAACTCAACGATTTCCACGTATTGTTGCCGGTAGGCCGCCGGATCGCCGCCCGTGAGCAGCGAACGGATCGCTCCATTGACGACGGCATGCGCCACCACGGCGACCCGCGCATGAGGGCCGGCGCGTATTAGATGGAGGACCCCTCGCAAACGGTTCATCAACTCGTCGACTGTCTCGCCATTGGGGGCAGGCTCGGCAAACCAATTGGCGAGCTTGCGCTCGGCCAGGTCTGGATCGCGGGCGGCGATTTCGGCCCAGGTGAGGCCCTCCCAGTCGCCGAAATGGAGCTCGGCGAGGTCTTCGAGGATGGTACTATCCGTGCCGATGAATGCCGCGGTTTGTTGTGCGCGGCGCAGGGGGCTGACGTAAACGTGGTCCACTGCGAGCGAGCTCAGAGTTTGGGCTTGCACCAGACCAGCCTCTGACAAGGGAGGGTCCGTGCGGCCGATGAAGCGGCCGGCGAGCGTGGGTTCAGCGTGCCTTACCAAATAGATGCGCATAGCAGTAACACGAACCCTTCGACAATTTGGCTCAACGCGCCGCAGCAATCACCGTTCACTCCTCCGAGGCGGCGTTCGAAAAAGTCGCGGGCGATGAGCGTAATGCCGGCAGAGCCAACAAATGCCGGAAAAGCGATGACGCCAAGAGGCGCCGCCAAGGCGGCCGCCAAGAGGATGGCGGTGAGGGCTCGCGGCGTGGTGAGCGTGAGCGCGAAGAGTTTTCCGGACCCTTCGCCAGCCGGAGGAGTTACCCAGGCAAGGCCGACTTGCGAGGCCCGGCTTAGGGCACCCGCAGCCACCAGGGTTTCCAAGAGATGGCTGCCGGTTTGGGCGATGGCCTGCCAGCGCAAGCCGATGGAGAAGATCAAGGCCAGGGCACCAAAGGCACCGATGCGCGAGTCCTTCAGAATGGCCAGAATCTTGTCCGGTGGACGCTGGCCACCAAAGGCATCGGCACAGTCCGCCAGGCCGTCTTCGTGGAGGGCGCCGCTCAGCAGCACCATCGCAAGCACGGTAAAAATGGCGTTGATGGGCTCGGCTACGCCCTTGGCGAGAAGTAAGTGCGCCCCGGCGGCCATGAGCCCAATGCCGGCGCCTACCAGAGGGAAGTAGGCCGCGGCTTCGCCTGGCGCGCACGTCGAGCGGTGGATCGGCAGAACGGTGAGAAACTGCAAGGCTCCTAGCAAGCGAGTCAAGGTTGTTTCACTTTCATCGGGCAGCCAAAAACCATCCAATAAACCTCGCGAGCCACCTGCGCCGCATCCTGGTTGAGGCGGCCTTGTAAGTCGCGGAACTGCCGTGCGAGTGCATTCTCTGGCACAATGCCACAACCCACCTCATTGGTGACGGCGATCACCGTGGCCGCGCTGGCGCTGGCAGTAGCAAGAAAGGCCGCGATACGCACCGCCATGGCGCTCTCTTCTTGAAGCAGCAGATTTGTCAGCCACAAAGTGAGGCAATCGACGACGATGACCGGGTGCGCGGTTTCGAGACGAGCAATGGCTCCGGCGAGGTGGAAAGGCTCTTCGCACGTAAAGAACTCGTTAGCGCGCTCCACTTGATGCTTCCCGATGCGGTCGCGCATTTCGTCGTCGTAGGCTTGGGCGGTGGCGATGAAGGCGCGAGGCTCGCCGCAGGTGCGGGCCAGGGTGAGGGCATAGGTGCTTTTGCCACTGCGGCTGCCGCCGCCCACCAGTATTAGAGCCATGTGCTTCTCCGTTTCGAGCGTAGCAGGAGAATGAAGAAGGGCCCACCCAACAAGGCAGTGATGACGCCGACGGGGATCTCGGCGGGCGCCAGAATGAGTCGGCCGGCGGTGTCGGAGACGGCCAGAAAGGCTGCGCCGTACAGGAAGGCGGCAGGCAGCAGAATGCGATGGTCGGCGCCCAACTTGAGGCGCAAGGCGTGGGGGACGATGAGGCCGACGAAACCGATGGGTCCGGTGATGGCGGTAACGAGACCGGTAAGGATAGAAATGGCTAAGTAACCGCCCCAGATAGCTTTTTGAGCCGGAACGCCTCGCGCGGCGGCCCAATCTTCACCAACGGCGAGTAAGTTCCAATCGCGGGCACGCCAAAGTAAAACAGCCAGCACGGGGAGTAACAGGACGGTGAGCCAGATGAGCGTTGAGTATTCCACAGTATCAATGCCACCCATTAGCCAGCGAACAATAACGAGTGATTTTCCAAAGCTGGTAACGCTTTGCATGAATAGGATCAGCGCGAGACAGATACTATTGAGAGTAACTCCCCCAAGCAGCAAGGTAAAGCTGGAGAGTCGGCCGCCGTCAATAGCCAAAGCCACGGCGCCCACCATGGCGATGGCGGCGCCGAAGAAACCAGCGAGCCACACGCCGTTGAATTGTCCGGCTTCACCCAGGCCCAGACAGATCGCCGTCACGGCGCCAAGCGAAGCGCCACTGGCCACGCCCAGCGTATAGGGCGTAGCCAGAGCGTCACGTAAGAGGGCTTGGCACATAACACCGGCTACGGAGAGAGCGCCCCCCGCCAATAGGCCGAGCAATACGCGAGGCAAGCGAATATCGAAGACGATTTCTTTGTGCGGTGAGACTCCGGCCCAGGCTTGGGCCAGGGAAACATTTGCGGAACCAACCAGCGGCAGCAACAGCGCGCTGGCAATGACGACGGCAACGCCGAGCACTAACCAGAGTGGCTTACTCATAGATGATCACCGGGCGCGCCGAGCGATTCTGTTGAATGATGGTGTCGACGCCAAAGACGTCGCGGAGGCAAGCTTGCGTAAGTACGGCGGTGGGCGTGCCATCGGCAACCAAGCGCCCCTGGTGCAGGAGAAGGACGCGATCAGCGTGCGCGGCGGCAAGATTCAGATCGTGCGTGACGGCGATGACGAGCATGTTCTCTTCGCGGGGCAAGCGAGCGAGCAAACGGTAGAGCGCAACCTGATGCGAGAGGTCGAGAAAGGCGGAAGGCTCGTCGAGCAGTAAAACCTGCGGAGTTTGCGCCAAGGCGGCGGCGAGGATGACGCGCTGACGTTCGCCGCCGGAGAGAGAAACAAAGTCGCGGCAACGGTAGTTGCTTGAGTCAGTAAGTTCCATGGCGTGCTGGGCGGCGGCTAAGTCGGTCGGGGACTCTTGCCAGCCACGGCCATGCGGCGCGCGGCCCATCAGGACGATCTCTTCGGCACTGAAGGGAAAATTGATTTGTACGTTCTGCGGCAGGAACGAAACTTGTCGGGCAAAGTCGCGCCGGGGCCACTGAGGCACCAGTCTGTCCCGGTATTCGCATCGTCCAACGCTGCAGCGCTTGAGGCCGGCCAGGATGCCGAGTAAGGTGGACTTACCCGCGCCATTCGGACCCAGCACCGCGACAAACTCAGGCCGCATGAAGGTAGCCGAGACCTCCGCGAGTACAGTGGCCGGGCCATAACTCATACCGACCTGCGATAGGCGGTAGATCATTGGAACATTTTCTCAAACTCGCGTGCCGCGTCGACCACCCGGGGCCCGGGAACAACGTAAATATCGGAGGCGACGGCGAAGACGCGGTTATGTTTGACGGCGCTGACTTTCGGCAATTTCTTATAGAGGGCGCGCACTTCGGCCAGGTGGCCGGCGGCGACGGAATCCGTGTCAGCCATGTCGCCCATGTCGATGATCACGTCGGGTTGGCGCGCAAGGATTTCTTCCACCGAAATTTTGGGATACGAGATGGGCGCGTCGGCGAAGATATTTTCGCCGCCAGCGAGGACGATGAGTTCGTTCAAGTAGGAGTCGCGGCCGACGACGACGAGCCCAGTAAGTTGGCCGGGATTGCGGCCGACGACGAACATAGCTTTGCGTTTCTTACGGCCGTCGTTGCGGGCGCGGATCTTGGCGAGATCCTGCCGCATGCGGTCCACGAGGGCAGTCGCGCGAGAGGGGTCGCCCATGGCCTTGGCGATGTTGACGATGGAGCGTTCGATGGCGGCAAGGTCGCGGCGCTCGATGGCGGCTTGGGGGACGCCGGGCAGCGTGACTTTGGTGGTGGTGGGGTCGGCAATGATGAGGTCCGGCTTTAAGGCGGCGATGGCTTCGAGGCTGGGCTTTAAGTAACTACCGACTTGTGGCTTCTGTCGCACTTCAGGGGGAAAATGGCAGTACTTGGTGACGCCAACGACGCGGTCGCCCCACCCTAGGGCGTAAAGCATTTCAGTAGCACTGGGAGCGAGTGAGACGACGCGCTGTTGGGCGGTAAGCAGGCTTGCGATGAGAATTAGTGACCAGCGCATAGGAATTCCTCGAGTAAGTGCAGTAAGTGTTGATTGTCGGAGCGAGTGCGGACGGCGAGGCGAATGGCCGGCTCGTCGACGCCGGGAATATGGGTGCAGTCGCGCACCACGACGCGGCGTTGGGCGAGTTTAGCTACCAATGCTGCAGGGTCCTGGGCAGTTTTGACGAGGATGTAGTTGGCGACACTCGGTTGAGGGGCTAGCCCGAGCTTGGTGAGTTGCCCGGTGAACCAGGCGCGTTCTGCTTTGATGAAGGCGCGCGTCATTTCGTGGTGGGCAGTGGCGGCAATGGCGACGAGGGCCGCGGCTTCGGCGAGGACATTCACCTGCCAGGGTTCCCGCAGGGGCATCAGTTCGGGGATCGCTTGCCCGGCGAGAGCACCGATACGGAGGCCGGGGAGGGCGTGTAACTTCGTAAGTGAGCGGAGGACGAGCAACTTCTTGTATTTCTCAACGAGCGTGAGGGCGGACGCAGCTTCCGTAAACTCGATGAAGCTTTCGTCAACGATCAGGTGGTGGCCGGCTTCGAGGATACTTTCGACGGCGGCGAGGGGGAGTAAGTCGCCGTTGGGATTATTGGGGCGCGTGGCAATAGCGAGGCCTTCCAGCTGCGGCCACGTCTTGACTAGCTTGGCATGCGGGTAGGCGCGGTGGAATTCGCTGAAGGTGGGGATGAGGAGGGTGATGGGATTCGGGGAGGCGGGCCAGTGGGCCCGTTGCACAAAATGGATGAGGTCTGTGGCGCCATTGCCAGTGAGGATGAGATCCTGGGGGACGTTCCACTGCCGGGATAGGGCAGTTTGCAGAGGAAGAGACTGGGGTTCAGGGTAGTGGGCGATGCGCGGGATGGCATCGAGAATCGCTTCACGGACTCCGGGGGCCATCCCCAGCGGGTTGATGGAGGCGGAGAAATCGAGGATTTCCTGGGGCTGGCAATGTAACTGGTGAGCGAGAGCGTAGACGTTGCCGCCGTGGGTGATGTTCATCGGCTGACGCTCCAGACGAGTAAGACGGCGAGGGCGGAGGTGGCGTAGAGTAAGTGCCGCGTGGCGGTGAATACTTCGAGCGATAGGGGACGGTGGGGATCGCCAAGAGTGGCTTTCTTTGCGGGGACGCCTTGGTAATAGTTGAGTCCGCCGAGACGGATGCCGAGAGCGCCGGCGACAGCGGCTTCGGGGTAGCCTGAGTTGGGGCTGGGTTGCGACCGGCCATCGCGAAAGGCGACGCGGACGGCGCCGCGGGCGTCATAGCCCATAAGCAGGGCGGCGATTGCCACCAGGAGGACGCTAAGGCGCGCGGGTAGAAAATTGGCGACGTCATCCAGACGGGCGGAGGCCCAGCCGAAGTCGCGATAGCGGTCGTTGCGATAGCCGCACATGGAGTCGAGGGTGCTAATCGCTTTGAAGGCGGCCATGCCAGCGGGTCCGGCAATCGCTAGGTAAAAGAGAGGGGCCACGATGCCATCGCTAAGACTTTCGGCCACCGTCTCCACGGTGGCGCGCAGGATCTCGGGCTCGTCGAGCGCGGCTGTGTCGCGGCCGACGATCATCGAGAGTCGCTCGCGGGCGCTAGTAAGGTTACCGTCGCGCAAGGCGCCGATAACGCGCATGGCTTGTAAGTCGAGGTCGCGGACGGCGAGGAATAGCCAGATCCAGAGGATGGCGAGCCAGGGTAAGGTGAGCCAGACGAGGCCAGCCGTGGCGCTGACCACGAGGAGCCAAATGACGAAGCCACCGAAGCGCAGCGGCAGGTAGCGGCAGAGAGGTTCGAGCTTGGTGATCAGCCAGCCGATGCCGCGGACGGGGTGCGGGAACCAGGGAGGATCGCCCATAGCCAGGTCGAGCGCCACGCCGCAGAGTAACTGGGTTCCGGCGGTCACAGGAATTGCTCCTCGAAGAGTTGTAAGTTGGCGTGGGTAGCGAACCAGTGGGCGAGGCCATCGTAGGATGCTTCCTTCGAAGGCATAGGGGCGACGGCGCGGCCGAGTAACTCGCTGAGTAAGTGATGATCTTCGAGGGCGCCGTGTAAGTAAGTGCCGATGATGTTGCCATGGCGTGCGCCTTCGGGCCGGCCATCGATGGTGGCAAAGGGGGCGCAGCGGGATTGGGTTTCTCCCATGTGGATCTCGTAGGCGTCGAATTCAAGGCCTGCGGACAGGGCCCGGACGGTGCGGGTGGTCTTTTCAGCGGCCATCGTTGTTTTCACTGGCAGTAACCCGAGGCCAACGCCCGAGGAAAGATCGGAGTCGGCTTGATGAGGATCGAGGATCGAATCGCCTAGCATCTGATAGCCCCCGCAAATACCGATGATGCGCGCACCGTGCTGGTGTTGGTGGATGATCCAGCTATCCAGGCCTTGCGCGCGGAGCCAGGCGAGATCGGGCAGCGTGCTCTTGGTGCCCGGCAAAATGATGGTGGCGAACTGACGGTGGAGTGGACGAGTGATCCAGGCGGCATCGGGCAGCAGACGGAAGTCGGTGAGGTTTGAGATGCGGGGCAGTTTGATAATGGCGACGTCGCTGAAGGTTGCCGTACGATCTTCTACCGAAACACCGTCCTCTTCGTCGATGGTGAATTCCTTAAGATACGGGAAGACGCCGAGGCAGGGCTTGCCCGAGCGTTGCTGCAGCATCTGGACGCCATCTTCAAACAAGGTGGGGTCGCCGCGAAATCGATTGACGGCAAAGGCGCGGACAAGACTGCGTTCCCAGGGTTCCAGCAAAGAGATGGTGCCGATGATGGCGGCGAAGATACCGCCGCGATCGATGTCGGAGACCAGCAGGGCCGGGGCTTTTACGGCGCGGGCAAGGTTTAAGTTGACCAGGTCGCGGGATTTCAGGTTCAGCTCGGCAACGCTGCCGGCACCTTCGATGACAACATAGTCGAAGCGCGCGGCGAGGCGCTCGTACGCCTTGAGGACCTCGGCGAAAAGGAAATCGAAGTGAGTATAGTACTCACGGGCCCGGAGGTTGCGCCACACTTGGCCGTGCAGGACGACCTGGCTGCCCATGTCGGAGGTGGGCTTCAGGAGGATGGGGTTGAAGTCGGGGTGAGGCTCAAGCCCACAGGCTTCGGCCTGGGCGACTTGGGCCCGACCGATCTCGCCGCCGCCAGGGCACGGGTACGAGTTATTCGACATGTTCTGCGCCTTAAAGGGCGCGACACGGAAGCCGCGTTGGCGGAGGTGGCGGCAGATCGCGGTCGTCATCCAGCTTTTGCCGGCGTGCGACGTCGTGCCGCCGATCATGAGCGGTTTGGCTGGCAAGTTCCCCCTCGGAACACGCGCAACAAAGCACTGGGACCGGTCTCCTGACTCGCGGCTCGCCGTTCGTTTCGCTCACCTTCCCGGCTAAAGCCAGTGGTTTCGCGAGGCGGTTTGAACATGCCGCATACAGTTGCGGGGCAGTGACGGATTCGCACCGTCTTCCCGAACATCCCAACGCGGATCGGCGTTTGATGAACCTTCCGATTTTAGCAGGGCTTGAGCTACCAATATCCCGCCTCAAGCACCTAAGCCAAGATCTCGCTCACTACCCGGGCGGGAAACTGGTCAGTCAGGCGCTCTTGCAGGCCATTCCGGCCGTAAACCAGATCGCGGTGGTTCATGCCGAGCTGATTCAAGATTGTCGCGTGGAAGTCGTGAACACTCACCCGATCTTCAGCCGATTTGAAGCCGAGGTCATCTGTCTGCCCATGTGCGTAGCCGCGCTTCACGCCGCCGCCAGCCATCCAAACGCTGAAGCCATGCGGACCATGGTCTCGCCCCGCGGCCTTACCCGCGCCTTGCGAGATCGGCAGGCGGCCAAACTCGCCGCCCCAGACCACGAGCGTCGAATCCAGCAAGCCGCGCTCCTTGAGGTCGCGCACCAAAGCGGCCGCGGGCTTGTCGGTTTTGCCACAGGCATAGCGCAGGCTGGTCTCGAGGTTGCCGTGCGAGTCGAAGATCTGGTTTTCGATATAAAGCTGTACGAAGCGAACGCCGCGTTCAATCAAGCGCCGGGCCATCAGGCAGCGCTTGCCGTAGGAGGCGGTGGCCGGGTCATTGAGGCCGTAGGCTTCGCGGGTGGCTTCGCTCTCTTTCATCACGTCCAGGGCGTCGGAGGCGGCCAACTGCATGCGGGCAGCGAGCTCATAGCTGGAGATGCGCGCATCGAGTTCCGGCTGATCTGGACGGGCCAAGCGATGGGCGGCATCCAGCTTGCCCAAGAGGCTTCGCTCGGCCTCCACCAAGGGCGCGGGAATTTCGGCGCGCGGCTCCAGGTTCAATACCGGTGGGCCTTCAGTCCGGAAGCGCGTGCCCTGATAGATGGGCGGCAGCCAAGCCGATTGCCAATTGGAAATGCCGTTGATGGGCAGGCCCTTGGGGTCGTCAAGCACCACATAAGCCGGCAGGTTCTGGTACTCGGTGCCCAAGCCATAGCTCACCCAGGAGCCGATGGCGGGGCGGCTGGCAATGGTGCGTCCGGAATGCATCAGGAACAGCGCCGGTTCGTGGTTGGCATGCTCGCCATACATCGACCGAATGATGGTGATGTCATCGGCCACCGTCTGCAAATGGGGCAAAGCGTCTGAAATATCGAGGCCAGCTTTGCCGCACTTCTTGAAATGGAAGGGTGACGGCATCAGCAGCCCCGGCGTGTCGCCATTGGAGATGGCGAAGCTGAGCTCGCGGCTAGGCGCGGTGCCGGCCAGCTTGGTGAGCATCGGCTTGGGATCGAAGAGGTCCACCTGGCTGGGGCCGCCGTTCATGAAGAGCTGGATGACGGCCTTGGCTTTGGGCGCGAAGTGGGTGGGCTTGGGCTTCAGGTCGAAGGAGCCGGCGGCGTGGAGGTCCTGGCCCAGTAAGCTATAGAGGGCCGCGCCATGCAGGCCATCGGCAACGTTACGGAAGAAATCGCGGCGGGTTTTCATGGGCGTATCCTGTTAGTCGATAAAGCTGAATTCGGCGGAGTTCAAGATGGCGTGGCAGTAATTGGCGAGCGCGAGCCAATTGGCGCTAGCGGCACGAGGGGCATCGCTGGAGTCGGTGGCGAGCCGGGCAGGCCATTGTTGGCGGAACCCGGCGATTGCCTCGCGGCCCAGTTGCTTCTCCGTCGTCGACGCAGGCCGGCCATAGGCGCGCAGATAGACCAACTGAATCTCCTTTTCGCGATCGCCATCGGCCTCATCGATCACGCGCCCGGCCATATACTTCGACAGCTCCCAAGTCATCGAGCCGTTAAACATATGCAAGGCCTGGGTGGCGACGTTCGATTGACGGCGTTCGGTGCAGTTGGGGGTCATCGACGGTTGGTCAAAAGCGTCCATCAGCGAGACGGGCGTTTGGCGGCGGCGCAACGTGTAGATGCTGCGGCGATAGCCCGCGGGGGTGGCCTTAACGGTAACCTCTTTGTCGTTGCTGATGACCACGTCGTCGGCCGGGCCGTAGGGCTTCAGGTCCAGCCGGCCGGCGACGGTGATCAGCGAATCATAGAGGGTTTCGGCGTCCATGCGGCGCAAAGGCATTCGCGCGAGGAGTGCATTGTCGGGGTCGGCGGCCATCAACTTGGGGTCCACTTTAGACGATTGCTGATAAGCCTCCGAATTCATCATCAGGCGGTGCATCGTTTTGAGGCTCCAACCCTGGGCGACGAATTCGGTGGCGAGCCAATCGAGCAGTTCCGGATGCGAGGGAGCCACGCCAGAGCGGCCAAAGTTAGCGACGCTCGAAACAATGCCGCGGCCGAAGTGCCGCATCCAAAGTTGGTTGACAGCCACGCGGGCGGTAAGCGGATGGTTGGGCTGCGTCAGCCAATTCACCAACGCCAAACGGCGGCCGCTGGTACCGGCAAAGGGCGGCACAATGGCCAAGGGCTTGAGCGCCGGATGGTTGAGCACCATCGGCACGGAAGGCTCCACCGGATCGCCAAAGTTCACTGGATCGCCGCGCCGAAGCAAGTAAGCCTGCGACGGATGCTCGTTATCCATCAACACCCGGACATGCGGCTTGGGCTTCATCTTGCCCCGCACCGCCTGCAGCTCGAGATTGATCGGCTGCATGGCCCGATTGGCCTCCGGGAAGCGCTTCGTGATGTCGTTATCCTTCAACTCAAGGGTCGACTGGAACTTGTCGGCCAGGTACTTCTGCACCTCGTTGCGATCAGCGGGCTTCACCGCCAGCACAGCCTTCAAGTCCCCGCGCACCGCTTCGGGCAGGGCTTCCAACTTCTCGTCAAGCAACCTCTGGCGAAAGGGCTCCAGGGCCACACGAATCTGTTCTTTCAGCTTGTCCTGTTCGGCGCGCAAAGGCGCATTGTGCTGCTCGGCTTCTTCGCGTTCGGAGGCAAGCGCCAGGTCGAACTCGCGCTTGTTCGGCGACTTCCATTCGTAAGGATCATAGGCACCCTGCAGCACCGCGCTGAGTCGATAGTAATCGCGCTGCGGAATAGGATCGTACTTATGGTTGTGACAGCGGGCGCAGCCCATGGTGACGCCCATCACGGAGGAGGAGAGCACTTCCACTTCTTCGGCGACGATGTTCATGCGCTCGGAGATCAGGCCGCGCTCGGCGGAGTTGGTGGGGTCGGGCGTCGTGCGCAGGAAGCCGGTTGCGGCCAGGCGATCCAGCATTTCCGGTATAGCCACGCCTTTGGCCTTCTTCCAGTCATCGGACATTTCGTCGCCCGCGATCTGCTCCTTCAGAAACAGGTCATAAGGCTTGTCGCTATTGAGTGCGCGCACCACATAGTCGCGATAGCGCCAGGCGAAACGGCGCACGCCATCGTCCTGTCCAAAGCCTTCTGAGTCCGCATAGCCGGCCAAATCGAGCCAATGCTGGCCCCAACGCTCGCCATAGCGCGGCGAAGCGAGCAGCTTATCGATCAAGCGGGCATAGGCCCCGGGAGCTTTGTCGGCCAGGTAGTCATCGATTTCAGCCTTGGTAGGAGGCAGGCCGGTGAGGTCCAGGTGAGCGCGGCGCAGCAGCGTCAGCGGGTCAGCCGGCTTTGCGTATGTGAGCCCCTTCGCCTTCAACTTCTGCATCAGGAAAGCATCAATGGGGTTGGCGTGGCCGGCCGGAACCACCGGTCGCACCGGCGGCTGAAAGCTCCAGAACTTGCGGTCGGCATCGGTCACCACGGCATCGGGAGTCGACGTAATGGGCACCCGGTCCGGCGCGCCACCCGCGATCCAGGCCCGGATCTTGGCCGTCTCGGCATCGGTGGGGAGTTCAATCGCCAACTCCTTGGCACCTTTGTCGGGCGGCATGGTGCCCGCCACAATGCGCTTCAGCATCAAGCTCTCGTCGGGCTTGCCGGGCACCAGCGCCGGGCCGGATTTGCCGCCCTTCAGGCGCGAGGCATTTGTGCGGAGGTCTAAGCCGCCCTTCTTCTGCTCTGCCCCATGGCAAGCGACGCAACGAGCCTGCAGGATGCCGCGAATTTCGTGTTCCACCGGCACGGCAACGGCTACCGCCGCGGGACCCGCCTTCAGCCCTTTGTCGATCCAGTTGCGCACGACGTCCATTTCGGCAGCCGTCAATTTTACTTTTCCCGGGGGCATCTGGCCGGTAACCACCTTATCCATCAACAGGCTTTTGGCCGAGTCGCCCGGCAGGATTGATACCCCGGAAGCGCCGCCCTTCAGAGCGCTCTCCGCCGTACGCAGATCCAGCTTGCCCATTGCCGCAGCACCGTGGCAGGAATTGCATTTCGCCGAAAACACGGCTTGCACCGCGGAATCCATCTCTGCGGCGGGAAGCGCGACCGCCATAAAGAAAAAGGGAAGAAATCGCAACATGCTACTGGGTAGCTTATCGCAATGGCGTGCCGATGGAAATGTCCATACTCTCCAATCAGTTACTGGTACGAATCAATGACAATTTGTGATACGTTGTTTTTATCCAAGAAAGGGGCATTCCATGAAAAATATTTTAGCTGTCTTTATTTTGGTTACCAGCATGTTCGCCCAAGGCGAACGTAGCGAACTTAATGGCACGGTTACCGACTCGACGGGGGCGGCCATACCCGGCGTTACCGTCACCGCAAGTGAGATTCAGACCAAAATAGAAACACGCGCCGTCAGTACCGACTCGGGAGTATTTCGTATCCCCTACCTGCAACCAGGCCTTTATAAGCTGGTCGTATCGAAAACCGGCTTCCGATCCTCTGCCGTCGACAACGTTACGCTGCGTGTCGCGCAGACCCTCACCGTCGACTTCAAGCTCGAGGTTGGACAGGTGACTGACAGTGTTTCCGTTTCGGCCGAGCCGCCCCTCATTGAGACGGGCACCGCCGAGATTGGGCGCTATGTGTCGGAGAAAGAGTTCGACACTTGGCCGGTGGCCGTGGCCGATGGCCGCCGCCAGATCCAATCCTTCATTTTCCGCAGCCTGCCCGGCACGGTGGGCGGCGAGTTCCGCGGTTCCATCAACGGTGGGCAGCCCTATTCGCACGAAATTCTGATTGACGGCATGGCGCTGGGACGTTTCGACTTACAGGGCGGCTCCAACAACGAGATGTCGCCGTCGGCCGAAGCGGTGAGCGAGTTCAAGCTGCAAACCGGCACGATGGGCGCTCAATACGGCGGCGGCCAGACCGCCGTGGCCAACTTCGCACTGAAGACCGGCACCAATAATCTACACGGCACGGCCTACTATTACGGCCAAAACGACGCCTTACGTGCCAATAGCTTCAACTTCAACGCCATCGGACGGCCGCGAAATCCGTTTAAGCTGTCGAATTACGGCGGCTCCATCGGCGGGCCGGTAGTGATTCCGAAACTCTATAACGGCAAGAACCGCACCTTCTTCCACTTCGTTTACGAAGTCACTCGGGTGCGCGACTATTCGGCGGGGGGATTTATCACCTTGCCGACGACCGACTTCAAGCAAGGCAACTTCGCCCGCCTCCTGAACGCGGCCGGTACCAATGACCCCCGCTCGGGGACGGCCGTGGGCACTGACGCGCAAGGCCGCACCGTGCAATTCGGCCAGATCTTCGACCCCGCCAGCACGCGCTCGCTGAATGGCCAAAACATCCGCGATCCCTTCCCGGGCAATATCATTCCGCAGGGGCGCTGGGATCCGGTGTCGGCGAACATCTTGAAGCTGGCTCCCATTACTGACCCGATCAACGGCAACCTGCTCAACAACATGGTTTCGCTGGGTGCTTGCTGCCCGATTTTCGACGAGAAGATGTATACCGCCAAAGGCGACCACGTCTTCAACTCCAAGCACAGCATGTCGATTTCGTTCAACCACAATGACCGCGTGCGCAACAACTCGCCGGGCGGCCGTTGGGAAGGACCTCCCGGCTCGCCCACCAATGTCTTCCAGTTGCAGCAGACGCCTGGATTCCTTGGCCGCTTCAGTGAGAACTGGAGCATTTCTCCCACCATCCAAAACCGCTTTGCCATCGGCTATAACCGCTTCGGCAACATCAATGAGTCGGTGTTCGTCGACCAGGATTGGGCGTCGAAGATCGGCCTGAAGAACACGGCGCCCACCACGTTCCCGGCGCTCACCTTTGGGGGGCAACCCATCCTGGGCGGCGGTATCGGCGCTGGCGGACGGTTGGGTTCGGAATCTCGCGGCCTCAGCTACAACGGCTCCTGGATCCTCCAGAACGACATGACCATCATCCGCGGCAAGCACAGCTTCAAGACCGGCTTCGAGTACCGCGCCTACTATCAAAACGTGCGCGGCAAGAGCGGGACGGGCACCTTCAACTTCCAGCCGACCCAGACCCAGCAGCCGGGCTTCGCGACCCAAACCGGCCATGCGTTTGCCAGCTTCCTGCTGGGCGCGGTAGACAACACCAACCGCGGCATTCAGTTGGCCAACCCAGGCTATCGGCTGAACTATCCGGCCTTCTACTTCGCTGACGACTGGAAGGTGTCGCAGAAGCTCACGCTGAATCTCGGCCTGCGCTGGGAAATCGTCGGCGCCTTCCAGGAATGGGCGGGCCGCATGACAAATATCGACCCGAGCAAGCCTAACGAAGCCGCCGGTGGCCGCCTAGGCGCGCTGGTCTTCGCCGACGACCTTAAGCGTAAGAGTTTCCAGAATACGAACTTTTTCCAGATTGCTCCCCGCATCGGCTTCGCCTATGCCTTCACCCCGAAGATTGTGATGCGCGGCGGTTACGGCATGAACAACATCGCCCCGGTGAATAACTTCTCGTCGCCTTCCACTTTTGGCTACAACGGTGCGATCGCGGTGAACTCCGCCAACACTCCTCTGCAGTTTGCCCAGGATCCGGTGTTGTACCTGCGCGATCCCTACCCGAACTTCAATGGCGTGTTGCCGAACAAGGGCCAAGCCGCCGGTATCGGCAATGGCTTTACGTACATTTCCCCCAATGCCAACCGTTTGGGTATGGTGCAGAACTTCAACCTGGGCTTCCAATTCCAACTTCCCAAAGAGTCGGTGTTTGAAGCCAGCTACATTGCTAACCGCGGTCAGCGCCTGACGTCAGGTGGCCTGGATGCGTTAAACCAGTTACCGGTGGATGCGCTCCGCTTCGGCGATAGCCTCATTCAGCCGCTGCGCAACAACCCGCAGTTGGGCGCCCTGCCATTCCCCACCTTCACTGGCTCCTTCGCGCAGTCGCTGCGCCGCTTCCCCCAATACACGGGCGTCGGCCAGTTCCTGCCGAACTTCGGCCGTTCAAGCTATGACTCGTTGCAACTGATGCTGAACCGGCGCATGAGCAAAGATGTCTCGATTTTGATGGCCTACACTTT
>JAYVUQ010000711.1:0-8087 GCA_043787785.1 Bryobacteraceae bacterium | reverse complement strand
GCGATGTTCTTACAGACCCCGGTGCCCACCTCCACCACCGACTGGTGCATCTCCGCTTTCACGCGCTCGCGCAAGATGCTGTGCCCTTTTTCGAGAATCTCGAATTCAATGTGCGAGCGAAGATCTCGCGTCTCGGGGTCGATGCTTTGATACTCTTCTTCGATACCAAGGCTAAAGCTGGGTCGGCTCATGATTTATTCACCGTTCAAGAAACGATTCCAGCGAAATTCGGCCGCGGGTTTCGCGTCAGAAAGCGCTTTCTCAATGGTGAGGTCGGCCATGGCCTTTACCATCCATTGAAAGTGGTCCTCGCCCACCGAGCGAACGTCGGCATCGGGCGCGGGGTTCATGAAGTCGATTGCGTAGGGAATGCCGTCCTGGCAGGCGAACTCTACGGTATTCATGTCGTAGCCGAGAGCCTGGCAGATGGAAAGGCAATCCTTCTTGAGGCGAGCCTCCATGGCGGGGTCGATCGGGGGTCCATCGAGGACGTAGCGGTTGTCCGGCGGCGCTTGGGGGTCGTAGGCCATGATGTGGACATGCTGCTGGCCGATGACGTAGCAACGATAGTATTCGGTAAAATCGACGGCGCGTTGGAGGGTCATGCAAAGGTCGCCGGTTTCGTTGTAACGGTCAAAGAGTTCTTGCGGGTTATCTACTTTGTAAACGTGTTTCCAGCCTCCACCGTCGTAAGGTTTGAGAAAGGCCGGAAAACCGACATAGTCGAAGATCTCTTCCCAATTGAGCGGGAACGTCAGGTTGCGCATGGAACGGTCGCTGGTGCCGGGCGGGTGTGAATGATGGGGCAGCAGAACGGTGGGCGGAATGGCTACGCCCATTTTGCTGGCCATCGCGTAGTTAAAGAACTTGTCATCGGCCGTCCACCAGAACGGGTTGTTGATCACGTGGGTGCCGGTGAGCACCGCGTTCTTAAGGTAGGCGCGGTAGAAGTCGATGTCCTGCGAAATGCGATCGACGATGACGCGATAGCCACTGGAGCTGGCCATCTTGATGCCCCCGATTTTGAGGTGCTCCGCCACCACGCCATCGATCTTGCGACGATTGATTTCGTCGACGAAAGCCGGGGGGAACGAGCTTTCCATTCCATACAGGATGCCGATTTTGCGCAACATGCAGCAGACTCCTTCTTCCTGTTAGTGTACGTTGACACGGATGTCCATATAATGACTCGGTGCCCTATATTCTTTCCCTCGACGAAGGTACCACTTCGGCCCGCGCCGCACTGTACAACGAAAACGGCGAACGCGTCGCCATGGAGGCCAATAGCTTTGAGTCTCGCTTTCCCGAACCCGGCTGGGTGGAGCAGGACCCCGAGGAGATCTGGCAAGCGCAACTAAGCGCCGCGCGCCGTTTGCTGGAGCACGCCAAGATCGCGCCGGGCGAGATTGCGGCAATCGGCATCACCAATCAACGCGAAACGACGATCGTGTGGGACCGCCACACCGGTAAACCTATCGGCCCGGCCATCGTTTGGCAGTGCCGCCGCACGGCCGAATTCTGCCAAAGCTTAGCGAAGGGTGCGGACGCAGCCGCCATTACGGCCAAGACCGGGCTGGTGATCGACGCCTATTTCTCGGGCAGCAAGGCCCGCTGGCTGCTGCAGCATGCGCCCGCCGGCGACTACCTTTTCGGCACGGTGGATACTTGGCTGATCTGGAAACTGACGGGCGGCAAGGTCCACGTGACTGACCCGACGAACGCGTCGCGGACGATGTTGTATAACCTGGCGACGGGCGATTGGGACGACGACCTGTTGCGCATCTTTGGCGTGTCGCGGGCGATGTTGCCGCGGGTAGTTTCGTCGAGCTCGGTTTGCGGCATGGCGGAAGCGGAGCACTTTGGGGTGGAGATTCCCATCGCCGGCATTGCCGGTGACCAGCAGGCCGCGCTGGTGGGCCAGGCGTGCTTCCGTCCGGGGCTCTCTAAGAACACTTATGGCACGGGATGTTTCGCCCTGATGCATAGTGGCACCAAGCAGCCGGTGTCCCGCAATCGACTGTTGGCGACCGCGGCGGCGAGCACTGATTCAACGCACCAATACGCTATCGAAGGCAGCGTCTTCGTGGCCGGCGCGGCGGTGCAATGGCTGCGGGACGGGCTGGGGCTGATCACCACGGCGGCAGAAAGCGAGGCCGTCGCCTCCACCGTGCCGGACACGGCAGGCGTTTACCTGGTGCCCGCGTTTGTCGGCTTGGGCGCGCCGCATTGGGACTCCGCGGCGCGTGGCATTCTGACCGGCCTGACGCGTGGCACGATGCGCGCCCACGTGGTGCGGGCGACGCTCGAGAGCATGGCCTACCAGACCCGAGACCTGATCTCGGCAATGGAGAGCGACACAGGGGAGCAGCTCCATGAACTGCGCGTCGATGGTGGCGCGGCGGCCAACAACCTGCTGATGCAGTTTCAGGCCGACATCCTGGGACGGCCCATTGTGCGGCCGGCTGATGTGGAGACCACCGCCTTGGGCGCGGCCTACCTGGCGGGCTTGGCGACGGGCTTCTTCGCTTCCCTCGCGGCAGTAGAAAAGTTCTGGCGCGCTGAGCGGCGCTTTGAGCCGGCCATGCCCGTGGACCAGCGGGAGAGCCTCTACCAGGGCTGGCAGCGGGCAGTGGAAAGAGCCAAGTAGGCCGGCGTGACAAATCGCTTACCCCTACTTCGGCGGGACCTGGACCTGATGCCGTCCCCGATGGAGGACCGGCCCGGCCTCCTAATGCGCGATGCGTTTCGCTTCTCCGATGCGACGCTCGTCATTCCTCCGCCGCTGGTGCCGGTGCTCGAGCTGTTCGATGGCAAGTCAACCGAACTCGACTTGCGCGAGATGCTGGCCCGCATCACCGGCGAGGTAGCCGTCCGCGGACTGGCGCAGCATTTGCTAAACACCTTCGATGAAGCAGCCTTCCTCGACAATGACACCTACGCGCGGCGTAAGCAGGAAAAATATGCGGAGTTCGCTGGACAGACGGTGCGCGAGCCGGCCCATGCGGGTGGGGCCTATCCTGCGGAGCGCGGCGCTTTGCAGGCAACGTTTGAACGTTACTTTGCCAGTGCGAAGCCGGCGGCCGCGGGCGATGTGGTGGGACTAGCCGCGCCGCACATCTCACCGGAGGGAGGCTGGGAGAGCTATCGTGACGCCTATGCTGCCCTGCCCTCGCATTTGGGGCGACGGACGTTCATCGTACTCGGGACCTCCCACTACGGAGCGCCCGAGCGATTTGGGCTGACCCGCAAGCCTTACCGGACTCCGCTCGGCGACACGACGCCCGCCCTGGACCTGATCGAGGCCTTGCAGCAACAGGCGCCCGACAGCATCCAGCATGAAGACTACTGCCATGCCGTTGAGCACTCGATCGAGTTCCAGGTGCTGTTTCTGCAGCGATGTTTTGGGCCCGATGTCCGTGTAGCGCCGATCTTGTGCGGATCGTTCGCGCGCAGCATCTACGCGCAGGACCGGCGACCGGAAGACGACGAAAGCGTGCAGCGATTCTTTGCGGCGTTGCGCGAAGCGGCCCCGGCCGATGCGGTGTGGGTGCTGGGCGTCGACATGGCGCACATGGGCCAGCGCTATGGCGACCGCTTCGTGGCGCGCGCGGACACAGACGCGATGGCCAGGGTCGCGGAGCGCGACCGCCAACGCATTGCGAGCCTGAACAACTTCGACGCCGACGGGTATTGGGAACAAGTGCGGGAGCAGCAGGACGACTTGAAGTGGTGCGGCTCGGCGCCCTTCTATACTTACCTGAAGACCGCGCCGCGCGCCCAGGGCGAGTTATTGCGGTATCAGCAATGGAATATCGATGAAGCGAGCGTGGTCTCGTTTGCGGGAATGCGTTTTACCAAAGGAGTTGCGTGATGAAGAAATTGGGATGGACGATCTTACTAGCGAGCGCTTTGACGTTGGTGGCCGCGGCGCCGATGGCGAAGCGAATGGTGCTGGAAAACAAGCGCGTCACGGCGAGCGAAGTGGTGTACGAACCGGGCCAGCCTCGCGAGCCCTACATCCGGCCCACCGACCAGGTGATTGTCTTTTTGGATGAGTGCTCGTACGAGCGCACGGACAGCAAGACGAAGGAAAAGACCGTTCGCCAGCGCAAGCAAGGCGAAGTGATCTGGCACGACAAAGGCGAGGACGCGCCGCAGTTGGTGAACCTGGGCACGAAACGGTTCCGGACTTTGGTGATTGAACTGAAGTAGGCTTTGCTCACCCGGTGCGGGGGGTATGACCCGCTCACCTCCGTTCGCGGCTGGACATCGGTTTTCCAGCCGGGAACGAAGGTGACCGGGTTCAGCTTCAGCGATCTAGTCGAACGCGCGGAGGACCGTTTTGCCGATCGGCGACCAGCGTTTCGCGACGGCGTTGTCATCAAAATGCTCGCCCGTTTTCAAGATCGCTACAACCGTGTCCGGCACGTGGCGGCCGGAAAAAATGGAGTCTATCGCCGGGAGCGGCCAACGCGCCAGCGTTTCACGCGCCGACGTCCAACGGCCGGTGCGCCACTGGCACTCCGCTAGCCAGACACGAAGCTCGGAGTCAGAGTCTGGGCTGCTATCGACAGCCAAAGCCTCGATCAAGGGAAAAGCCTCGGCGTAGTGGCGATCGAAGAAGAGAGCGTAGGCTAAGGCTTGACGCCGAAAAGTCTTCGCATTGGGGCCGGGGAAGGCTCGCTCCGCCCGGGACGACCATTCGGCGGGGGTGGCGGAAGGTTGGCTGACGAAGAAGCACAACACCGTTGCGGGGCCGGCGGGGCCAGACGACATGGCGATGCGGGCGGCGGCTTGGGCGGCCGTTCGGCCAGCGGACTGGGAGAAGCGGAGCAGGAGCCCGCAGCGATGGGTATGGAAAACGGCGGCTGTGGGGCCAGTCGCGGTGGCGGCGGCATCGGTGAGATAGCCAACCGCGGCTTCGGGTTGTCCGCGGCTGTAGAGCCAATGGGCATGCGCTACCGCAGCGACGGGCGTCTTTCCGGCGATCTTGGCATACGCCGCCTCAGCCTGATCGGCAGCATCCAACTGCCCGTCCAGCAGGCGAGCGTAGGCCGCCTTCAAAGTCGACCGGCCCCCTTCAAACTGGGGTGACTTGGCGAAAGCGGCCTGGAAGTATTCGGCGGCGGATTTGAACTGGCCGTTGAGGTAATGCACCTCGCCGAGCGAATCGAGGGCATTGGCATTATCAGGTTCCAACTTCCGAAAAGTTTCGAGCGCCTCGCGGGCCGCGGGTAAGCGTCCCAGGTAGGCGTTGGCGTAGCCGAGCCGGTTCCAGACTTCGGCATTCTCAGGATCGATGCGGACCGCGCGCAGATAGGACGTAATGGCCGGGGCAGTCTGATGGAGGCCTTGGAGCAGATTGCCCGTCAGGACTTGTACATTGCCCTGGGAGGACGCGGCGGCGGCAAGCCGCTGCAGGGCTTGGGCCTGCTGGGCAGAGTCCTGGGTGAGGTTGGCGCTCAGCAGCGCGACTTGCTCCCTCTCTACCGGGTCAAGCTGACGCGTGAGGGCGGCGCTGAGCGCGGCGCGGGCTTCGTCGGGCCGGCCCGTAGCCGAGTAGATCTCCGCCAAGTTGATTAGAGGCAGGGCAAATTGCGGGTCGAGCGCGGCGGCCCGGCTCAGCGCGGTTGTTTTTTGTTCCACCTGGGAAGCCGTTTGGGCCTCCACATAAGCGGTCAGCGCGCCTGGCTTTTGGGTGGGAGGGGCAGATGCATCTTTCGCCAACAACCGGGCTAACTGATTCAAGCCGGCCAAGACTTGCTCCGGCGGCACTTTGAGTTCGATTCGTTCGCCCACCTGCCGATGGGTGACAGCGTCTTCAAGCACGGCCTCGATGCGCAGCTTGCCGGCGCGCTGGTCAACGCTGGTGTGCAGGAGACGGGTGGCACGGCCCAGCGCGGCTTCGGCAATCTCTGAAGATGCGCTGGCCGAAACGGTTCGCGCAGGGGCCAATTGACGATTTAACGCCACCTGGGCACCGCGGCTGAGCCAGTCTAGCGAACGGTCGCCCGAAAGATTCACCAGTGGCAGCAAGGCCAGACGCTCGATGGCGCGCGAAGGAGCGGCCGGTTTACAGCCGACCAAGAGGAGTATGTAGAAGACCAGAGCCAGTCGCAAGCTAGAGGACACGCGGCTCCAGCTTGATCAACTCGTCAAAGGCCGGCAGCTTGCGGAGTTCGCTGAATTCGGAATCTTCCATCAACTTGTTCTTTTCGGTGAACCCCTCTTCGAGGGCCTTGCGAATATAGAGCAGCGCGCGTTCAAACTGGCCGTTCTTCGCATAGGTCTTGGCGAGGTAGTAGTGAAATTTGGCGCGCTCGGTGACACTTCTTTCCTGCAGCAAGACGCCGGCGCTGGAGCGATGCTCGAAGACCTCGGGGTCCAGTTCGAGCGCGGTCTGGTAGCTGGCCATGGCGAGGTCATACTTCTTGCGGGCAAATTGGGCCGTACCCAAATTGCTATGAATCGAAGCCGCTCGGGGTGATAGATCGAGCGCCCGCTTATACAAGCTGATGGCGCGGCGGTAATTCTTGCGGGCGTACCAGAAGGTGCCCAGATTATTGATCGCCTCCGAATACTTCGGATTCAGCTTGAAGGCTTTCTCGTAGTTTTTGCGGGCGCCATCCAGGTTCAACATCTGGTGATAGGCGATGCCGACCTTGTTCCAGGTGACGGCGGAATCCCGCGGGCCTTGCAGGTACATCTCCACGGCTTCGCGATACATCTTCCGCGCCATGAAGATATCGCCACGCATCTCGATGGTGATGGGCGTGGCCGGAGTATCGAGACCATTCTGGGGGCGCGCCGCATTGGGCCCCACGAAGCCACGGGTGAGATCGCTCTGTCCACAAACCGTGACGGCAGTGGACAGGGAGAGAAGAATGAAACGCAACATCCTAACGCCTCCTTACGCGGCCCGGTGTAATCCCGGGCGTTACTTCAATATAGAACGAACCCGGCCCCAGAAGCCGAGTTTGCCGGGCGACGCAGCGTCGGCCGGAGCGTTCCCAGTTTTATCGATCCTTTCGTTCGGTCGCTGCACGGTGACCACGCGCGAGGCCACATGACGTGAACGGTCAGCGGAGGTAGTCGTCGCGGGGGCCGCCTTTTCAGCCGCCGTCTGGTCCGCTTCCCAGGCCGCCGCCTGAGTACCGCCACCGCTGCTCTGTTCCACTGGTTCGGTGCCGGCAATAAAGACCTCGCCGCGGACGCCAGAGGTGCCGGCCAGGCCAAGCTTGCCGTTGGCGGTGTCAATATCGACGCCCACAATTCCCTCGGGCGCTGCAAAGCCATGCAGAGACCGGTACGCGCGGCGCGTATGGGCCCGCTTCATAAACTCGGCCCAGATAGGCAACGCCGAGCGCGCGCCATCGAGCTTGATATCGGTGTTGTCGTCGAAGCCGACCCAGACGACGCAAATCAACTTCGAGGTAAAGCCGGCAAACCAGCCGTCGCGGTTACTGCCGGTCTTGCCGCCGGCCACCTGCCAAAAGCCCCGGCCGCGCACGCCTGCGCCGGTGCCATAGCGCAGCACATCTTCCAGCAGGTTCACCATCAGGTAGTTCACCCGAGGGTCAAGCACTTGGCGGCGTTCGGACTTGGCGGTGAAGATGGTGTGACTTTCCGCATCGCGAATGGTGTGAATCCAGTTGGGCTTGGTGTAGGCGCCGTTATTTGGAAATATGGTGTAGGCGCCGGCGATGTCGATCGGTGTCGCTTCGTACGAGCCGAGGGCTACCGAAGGGGTGGCGCGTTGGTCGGAGAGCCCGGCGCGCTTGGCGATATCCACCACGCGCCAGTAGCCGACACTCTGAGCGAGCTTAATGGTGGGGATATTTAAGCTGCGGGCGAAGGCCTGCCGCATCGTCACCAGGCCGTAGTAATGATCCTTATAATTTCCGGGTTGGTAGCTGTTGCCGTTGAAGGTAAAGGTGGTTGGCTCATCCTCCAGCACACTGGTTGTGGTGAAGACTTCCGAAGCGTCGTAGAGGCCAGTATTGAGGGCGGCGGCGTAAACAAATGGCTTAAAGACCGAGCCGGGCTGGCGCTTGGCGAGTGACCGGTTCAACTGGCTGAGCCCATAG
>JAYVUQ010000710.1:0-1897 GCA_043787785.1 Bryobacteraceae bacterium | reverse complement strand
ACCAAGGGCATTCAGGTTCTGGTGAATCTTACCCATCGTGGTGCTTGTGGTTGCGACCCCGACACCGGCGACGGTGCCGGTATTCTGATTCAGATTCCTCACAAGTTTTTTGCCAAAGAGTCCAAGCGCTTGGGCTTTGCGCTGCCCGGTGCGGGAGCTTATGGCGTGGGCATGGTATTCTTTCCAGTCAACCGCCAGCAGCGCCTGATTGTCGAAGGCATCATGGAGCGGACGGTGCGCGACGCGGGGCTCGAACTGCTGGGTTGGCGCGATACACCGATTGACCCGGATGCGATTGGCCGCTTAGCCCGCGATTCTCAGCCCTACATCCAGCAGATCTTCATTGGCCGCCCGGACGACATGGATGAAGATGCCTTTGAACGCCGCCTATACGTGGTTCGGAAGCGCTGCGAAAATGAGGTGCGCGCCTCGGATATTCGCGACAAGGGCTTCTTTGCGGTTCCCTCGCTATCCTGCCGGACGATCGTTTACAAGGGCTTGTTACTCGCACCGCAGATTGTCAATTTCTACCGGGAGCTCTCCGATCCCGATGCCGTCAGCGCGCTGTGTCTTGTCCATCAGCGCTTCTCCACGAATACATTTCCCACCTGGCAACTCGCGCATCCGTTTCATTACCTCTGCCACAACGGCGAAATTAACACCATCAAGGGCAATCAGAACTGGATGGCGGCGCGCGAGGCTACTTTAGAGGCCAAGGGTTTTGGTTGCGAGTTGAAGGACTTATTCCCGGTCATTACTCCCAACGGGTCAGACTCAGCCGGGTTGGATAATGCGGTCGAGTTACTCACGCTTGCCGGCCGTGAGCTGCCGCACGTCATGGCCATGCTGATGCCCGAAGCGTGGGACGGCGACAGCACGATGTCCAAGGAAAAGAGCGCTTTTTACGAGTATCATGCCTCGCTCATGGAGCCCTGGGATGGCCCGGCGGCGGTGGCCTTTACCGATGGCCGCGTCATCGGTGCCACGCTCGACCGCAATGGCCTGCGCCCCGCGCGCTACTTAGTCACCAAAGATGGCCTGATCATCATGGCCTCTGAAGCTGGCGTGCTGCCGGTAAAGCCGGAAGATATTGCCCTGAAGGGGCGCTTACAGCCGGGGAAAATGCTGCTCGTCGATTTGCAGCAGAAACGTATTATTCCTGACGAAGAGCTCAAGGCCCACCTCTCCGGCCGGCAACCCTACGCTCAGTGGCTGAAAGAGAATCAACTTTCGCTCGACCAATTGCCTAACCCGAGCCGCGTCTACATTACCGACCACAAGACAATCCTCGAGCGGCAACGCGCCTTCGGATACACCGAAGAGGACTTGCGCCTGTTGATGTTGCCGATGGCGGGGATTGGCGAAGAACCCATCGGTAGTATGGGCACCGATACCCCCTTGGCTTGCCTGTCTGACCGGCCGCAACCGCTTTTTAATTACTTCAAGCAGCTATTCGCCCAAGTTACAAACCCGCCCATTGATCCCATCCGCGAAGAGCTCGTCATGTCGCTTACTTCGTACGTGGGCCAAGAACGGAATATTCTGGAGGAAACTCCGCAGCATTGCCACACGTTAAAGCTTGACCATCCGATCCTGACGAACTTCGACTTAGAGCGGCTGCGCCGTGTTTCCTGGGGCGACTTTCTTGCCACCACCTTGCCCACTCTCTTTCGGGTGGATGGTGGCGAAGTGGAGCTAAAGCGGGCCATTGAAGGCCTCTGCCGCCGGGCCTCGCTGGCGATTCAGAATGGCTACTCACTGCTGATTCTCTCCGATCGCGGCGTGGACTACGAGTCAGCGCCCATTCCCTCGCTGTTGGCACTTACCGCCGTGCATAACCATCTCGTGCGGGAAGGTACACGTTCTCGCGTCGCGCTGGTAGTGGAATCCGGCGAAC
>JAYVUQ010000709.1:0-3195 GCA_043787785.1 Bryobacteraceae bacterium | reverse complement strand
CGGCGGGCTCGCCCAGCCCTCGCTCATCGAACCGGCCCCTATCGCCCAGCTCAAGCACCGGATTGCTGCGCAGCTTGGTCCACGTGACGCCGTCGCTCGAACGCGCCACGCCCAATCGCTGCCGCCGCGCCCGGTCCTGCCCCAGGTAATAAAGATAGTAAGTGCCATCGACGAGAATCACGTCCGGGTCGCCGATGCTGATTTCGTCCCAAGCGCCCATCGGTCCCAACTCCAGCACCGGCGTCGGCTCCTTGCGCCAAGCCCGGCCATCGGTCGAGCGCGCCAATCCGATCCGCGTCTCCCCCATCGCCCCGGCCTGATACCAGTAGTGATACACGCCGTTTACCAGCCTCGCGCTACCGTTGGCCGCAATGTAGCTCCCCTCCCAAGTCCCCGCGTCGGGCGACAGCACTTTACCTTCCTTCTTCCACGACAAGCCATCCGCTGACGTCGCCAAACCCGTATGCCACGTCTTGCCATCGAAGCCCGAATAGAAGTTGAACAGCCGCCCATCCCGGCCCACCAACACCGACGGGTTCAGCGCATCCACGCTATCCCAGCCCGGCGCTCGTGAGATCACCGGCACTGGCTCCGCCCGCCACTCATAGGTGGCGCTCGCGTTCTGTGCCGCGGGAGGCAAAGTAAAGTCAGCGTAACGGCTGCAGCCCGTTAGCCCCAAAAAGCCCATCGCCACTAAGCCAAATTTCATGCCGGCACGCGCACCTTAATGCCCGCGCCGCGCTCGGGCTTCGATTCCACAATCAGGTCTCCGCCCAACGTCCGCACGCGCCGCCGGATACTCATGGGGCCCAAGCCCAGCGTTTCGAGCTCGTCCAAAGTAAACGCGCCGGCAAACGGAAAGCCCGTACCGTCATCCTCCACCGATATCTCCAGCCACGGGCCCACCCGCTCCACCGATACATTCACCCGCGAAGCCCGCGAGTGCTTCTGCACATTCGTCAGCGCCTCGCGCACAATTTGCAGTAACTCAATTGACGATTCCGGCTCGCCCGTTTCCTTAATCTCGCCGCACAGCACGGACGTCGAAATACCACTGTCCTTCTTAAACTCGTCCACCAGTCTCCGCACCGCGGCCGGAAAATTACCTTCCATCTGGATCGGCCGCATGCCGCGCAGCCACGTACGTAAGTCAGTTACCTGCCCTTTGAGTAACTCTTGAATATCGTGTAACTCTTGCGCCGCCGTCTCCGGCTTCCGCTCCATCACTTTCTTCAGAAACTCGAGCCGCATCTGCAAGCTGATGTAGGATTGCAGCGGCCCGTCGTGAAAGTCGTTTGCAATGCGCTGCCGTTCGCTCTCCCGCGCCCGGTGCGCCTCCGTTTGAAAGAGCTCGCTTTCCCGCGACGCCCCCGTCAGCCGCTCCACCAACGACCTCTTTTCCAGCGCCAGCGCGCAAGCCAGAATTCCCGCCAGCGCCAGCATCGGCATCAGGCTCTGCGTTTGCGACGGCTTTGTAAACAGAAAGAACGCCATCGAGATCACCACCACTAACCACACCTCGCGCCACCCATGTAACAAGGCCGCCGCTATGAGTAGATAGACGTAAAAGAGCGAGCTAAACCAAAGATTCTGGTCCGCCGTCGCGAACGCCGACAGCAGAAACACCAGCGTGTCGAGTAACAACGCCGGCCACGGCCGCCCAATCGCCTCCAGGCTTCTCCAAAACAATGCCACCGCGCTATAAACGGCGAATAGTCCCAGCACCACCGTCACCGGCGCACCCGCCGGCCAGCGTGAAACCGCCAAGGCAAAGCTCGCCCCGGCCAGCATCATCCGCACCGCGCACAACAGCCGGATCCAGCGATTTGATAAGTAAAAGCCTTCTACTCGCACTTAGCGTTTGTACAAATACAACGTGTGGCTGCGGCCTTCCCCGTCGTCCTCAATATGCATCACTTTATCTGGGTTCCAGCCCGAAATTTCAAAATCATGCGCGACAATTCGTGTACCCGGCTTCAATTGTTTTTCCAGCATCGGCCGCACCTTGTCGTTCGAAATCGGCAGGAGATACACCGTGATCACGTCCGCCTTCGTATAGTCTTGCGCCATAATGTCGCCCAGAATGATGCGGGCTTTCTTTTCAAGCCCCAGCGCCTTGATGCGCTCACTGCTTTGCTTGTATAGGTCGGCGTCGAACTCCACGCCAGTCGCATCGGCCTGAAACTTCTTCGCCGCCATAATCACAATGCGCCCGTCGCCGGAACCCAAGTCGAACATCTTCTCGCCCGGCTTGGTCCCCACCGCTTTCAACATCTCTTCCACCACCGATTCAGGTGTCGGATAGTAGGGTGCCAGTTTCTCGGTCTTCTTCGCCGGCTCCTGCGCCAATAGCAACAGGCTCGAGAGCAAAGCGCAAACGGTAGTGCGGATCATGCGCTCAGTTTAACGCGTCCGCGCCACTCTGATTTTCCCCCTCACCCAAACCGCCCAACCATTCCTTCGCCGCCAGCCTAGATCACCGCGTCGCCGTGCGGTACAATCGGGACCACAATTTCTTCTTTGCTCTATATTTGATAATACATTCTCAATATATCCCTAAACCAATGCTGATCTAGTACTTACAACTTACTCCGACTATAACTTCGCCAGTCCAGCGAGTCCGGTTCCTGAAGTAAAGTTGTTTATTTTCATTTAGATAGAGGATTTTCGCTGGCAGCCGCGGTACAACAAGATTGCGGTCCCGGCGAAGCGCGAGAAAGAGTAGAATCCAAGATTCCCGGCGGTTTCGTCTTACTGCCCGCCAATCGCTCGCAGTTACTCGTCAAATGGCGCATAGGCCACGCCCCGCTCCGTGATGATCGCCGTCACCTACCGCGCCGGGGTCACATCGAAGGCTGGATTTTCCACGCCCATATCCTCCGGCGCTACCGGCACGCCAAAGACGTAGGTCACTTCGAGCGCCGGCCGCTGCTTGATCGGGATTTGGGAGCCGGAGGTGAGGGTGGGGCCAGCAAGGCGACCGAATAAGTGCCAATTTTGTTGGCGACATCGCCATTGCCGGCGATCCGGTCGGCGCCCAATAGTGAAAGCGGCCTAATGCCCCTCAGCCTCCAAAAACCGCTCCGCCTCAATCGCCGCCATGCAGCCCGCGCCCGATGCCGTAATCGCCTGCCGGTATATCCGATCCTGCACATCGCCCGCATGAAACACGCCCACGATGTTCGTCCGCGCCCC
>JAYVUQ010000708.1:0-4023 GCA_043787785.1 Bryobacteraceae bacterium | reverse complement strand
CCCCGCTCGACTTTGAACCGCCCTCTGATTTTCTGGAACGCTTGCAGTTTGCTGCCAAAGTCAATAGCGCCGCCTCCGCCGAGGCGCAAGCCTGTGTCGACTACGTCGGCGAACTTTACCAAATCCTGCGCCTCGCCCGGCTGATTACGCGCTAGCTTGGCCCCTAGGCTCATCACTGCGTGCGCGGCTCGATCATGCCTACCGAGCGGGCAATCAGCCCGCCGATGACGCCGAAGCCCGCGCCGAGCGGAGCTCTCAGCAGGCCCGACATCACCACGTTCCACAAGTCGCGCGCGCCTTGGACGCTGCGCACGTACCCGGCTGCCGATTGGCCGCTCTTCACGAAATCCGCGCTGGCGAATGGGAATTGCCGCAATTGGTCAGTGAGGCCGTAAGAAACCGTGAGCAAGGTGAAGGTGAACAGCATGGTGCCGAGCAGGCCGGCCAGTCCTCCAGCGAGCCCGGACGCCCAGAGGCGGCCACCCGAGGGCGCGAAGGCCTTCATGCCGGCCCAGCCGCAGAGGTACATGGTGAGCAGGCCCAGCACGGTCTGGGCGAACATCCAACTGGTCCGCGCCACGCCCGTCATGGTGCCCACATAGATGTCCACCATGGTGAGAATGCCGATGATGAGCCCATAGCGCAGGCCCAACTGAAAGGCGGCGGTCAATGGGTCAATTCCTTCACCAACGCGTCGGCCTTGTATATTTTGCGCAAACTTTCGAGGATGCCTTGGCTGGCCACATGGACGCTCCGCGCCATGGAGTCGGTGAACACAAAGCGATTGGGCAGCCCTTCGAGGTTGCCGTCGAAAAGGATGCCGACGATCTCGCCGCGCGTATTCACGGTGGGGCTGCCGGAGTTGCCGCCGTGGGTGTCGTGGGTAGTAACAAAGTTGAAGGGCGTCTTCAGGTTCAAAGCCGCCTTGCCGGCGATCCAGGAGGGGGGCAGGGCAAAGGGGTCCTGCCCGCTGACGCGTGGATAGAGGCCGGCGAAGTTGGTTGACCAGTTGATAGCCTCGCCCTTGGCGTTCCGGTAGCCGACCGTCTGGCCGTAAGAGAGGCGCAGGGTGAACGTGGCGTCCGGATATTCGCGGTCGCCGTAGAGCGCAAAGCGAATCTGGGCGATGCGGGTGGCGGCACCGCGCAAGGAGGCCTCCACCTGATCCTCATAGCGTTTGCGGACCTCGCGTGCCGGTGCGTCCACCGTGAGCAGCAACTGAATCAAGGGATCCTTAGAAGCCTGCACGGCTGCCCAACTTCCGGCCAGCCGCTGGCGTTCGGCAATGTCGGCCAGCTTCGTGCCGCCGACAATCGCCTCTGCCGCCCCGCGCGCGCCGCGCCCGGCCAGCGCCTGCTTCAAGGCCGGATGGTCAGCGCCCAGGTTCTTCGTCGCCCAGGCAAAATAATTTTCGAGCATCACGGATTCAAGGCCCATGCTGAGCGGAGCGTCCGAGTACATGCGCTGCTCCACTTCGGGCAAGGCCGTTTCGGAATACTCGCGCAGACGCTGTTCGTTGGGCTTCGTTTTCTCGGCCGCGTACCGGACGATGTCGCGGGCGATGGCCATCAGGTCGCCGCCGCTCAGCGAACGCTCAAGCACGGAGTAGGGCACCATGATCGTCCGGTAAAGGTCGTAGGCCGCGGCGATCTCATCCCAGGTCTTGCCGTAGCGCTGGGCCTTGGCCGGGTCGTCGGCTACGGCCTTCTTCAGCTTCAATTCGTCCTCGCGCTTGCGCGCCATCAGCGCCGGGTCGCGCAGGCCGCCCTCAAACCCTTCAATGGCCTTGAGGCTATTGAGTACCCCGGCCAGCAGTTCGGTGCCCGCGCGCTTGTTTTCCGCCGAGGTGGCCATAAACTTCTCAATGGTTTGCCGCATGCCCCCCAATCGCTCCAGGGTCATCGGAAAGCTGGTGTCGCGTTGGAATTCGAGTTCCGTCATGGTGGCCAGACGCCCGGTGGAGCCGGGGTGTCCGGAGACGAAAGTGAGTTCCTTGTCCTTGGCCCCGGTGCGCGACCAGGGGAAGAAGTGCTGCGGCTTCACGGGCGAGCCTTTGTCGTAGGCGCGGAAAAAGGCGAAATCGAGGCAGTAACGCGGATAGGTGAAATTGTCCGGGTCTCCACCGAAGGCGGCAATCGCGCTTTCCGGGGCAAAGACGAGCCGGACGTCGGTGTACTTTTTGTAGCGGTAGAGATGATAGAGTCCCCCGGCGTAGAGGGTCACCACGTCGCAACGCTCGCCTCCGGCGGCCACGCATTCCTTCTCCAGGCGTGATTGGGCTTCTTTGCGGAGCCGGTTGGCCTCGCTGGGCGGCGTATCTTCGGTGAGCCCGGCGTTCACTTTGGCGGTCACATCGTCGATTGCTTGTAGAATGTTGATCTCGAGGTCCGGGCAGCGTTTTTCTTCGGCCCGGGATCGGGCGTGAAAGCCATTCTTGACGTAGTCATTAGCCTCCGAAGAGACTTTCTGAATGCAATCCATGCCGACGTGGTGGTTGGTGAACAGGAGCCCGCCGGGCGAAACGAAGGAGCCGGATCCGCCGTTGTTGAAGCGCACGGAGCCCAGTTGCAACTGCCGCGCGAAGGCGTCGGTAAATGTGAAACCGTACTTTTTAGCGATCGCCGCTTTGGGCACTTGGTTGAAAAGCCACATCCCTCCGTCAGCGTAGGAGAGGGGCGAAGAAACGGTGAGAATCAGGCCGAAAGAGAGGCATGAGGCAAATTTCTGCATTTTGAGCGCGTTTCTCCAATACCGTAGCATTCTAATTGCCGAACTCTAAGTGTAATTAAATGTGATATTTGCGGCAATCTTAGGGCGCGGCCATATTTTGATTATCTCATTCGCTGTGCAATACTGAGATGAAAGTCCGGCGCAAAATGAGCGTTAAAATCCTGGGTGACGCAGTCACCCGCTACCAAAACATCCTCGAAACGGAAGCCTTCCGTGATTTGGCCTGGGCCGACGAGCTCAACCAAAAGATGGATGACCAGCGTTTGGTCATCGCGGGGAGGCCTATCTCGCCGTTCCTTCGCCCCCATCTGATTACCCGCAAACAATACGACCACATGGTGAAAGCGTCCGAGTCGCTTACTTCCGCCATTGATCGGATGAAGCGTTTGGCGCTGGCCACGCCGCAGTTGCTCTCCCGGATGTCGTTACTGCCGGCCGAAAAAATGCTCGCGCAGATCGACCCGGGTTACTCCTATCTTGCTGTAACTTCGCTGCTCGATACCCATATCCAGAACGGGCACTTACACTGTAATCAATACTCGGCGGAAACGCCCTCCGGCGTCGCCTACAGTGAGTTACTGGCCGACCTCTTTTACGAAACCGGCCCGGTAAAAGAGTTCCGTAAGAAGCACAAGCTCGGCAAGGTTGGCGGGACGAAGTTTCTGCTGCAAGCCATTTTGCGCGCTTACAAAGAATTTGGTGGGAAAAAGAAGCCAAATATTGCCATTTTGGAGTTCCGCCAGCCCTTTGCGAATTTTGAAAGCGGCGAATATCAGTTGTTGGCCCAGCTGTTCCGCAAGCAAGGCTACAACGCGGAAGTGATTTCGCTGGAGCAGTTGGAATACAAGAATGGCGTCTTGCGCCGGGGTGACTTTGAAATCGACCTGGTTTACCGCCGCGTCCGCATTTCAGAGTTCCTGGTTCGTTTTGACTTGAATCACGCGTTGCTGCGGGCTTATCGCGAACGTAATGTGTGCCTGGTGAATAATTTCCGCGGCGAAGTAGCGCAGAAAAAAGCAATTTTCGACTTACTGACGGACGAGTCCATCACCGCCGGTTTCCCGGCGATCGAACGCAAGGCCATCCGGGAATGCGTTCCGTGGACCCGCGTGGTGGGCCATGCCAAGTCCTCTTACCGGGGCAAACCGATTGATCTGCTGGAGTTCGTCATGGCCAATCGGGAGCACCTGATTCTCCGTCCGAACGATCAAGTCAGTGACCTTCCGGAAGTGAGCGGTTGGAAAGTGGACCATGCCCAGTGGGAGCGTGCGCTGCGCCGCGCCACGGCCAACG
>JAYVUQ010000707.1:0-3031 GCA_043787785.1 Bryobacteraceae bacterium | reverse complement strand
GCCCCTTGGTGCGGTTCGTGATGCATCTCGTGGTGGCCGGTGATCATGTTGACCACGCCGCCCAGTGCATTGGTTCCATACAACAAAGTAGCTGGGCCACGCACCACCTCAACTCGTTCCAGTGAAGCCGGGTCAACTGGTTCACCATGATCGCCCGATTGTGAAGAAAGAGTTCCGGTTGGCATGCCGTCTTGCATGACCAGCACGCGATCACCGTCAAATCCCCGAATAACCGGCCGTGTATTGCCTGGACCAAAACTGCGTTTATTCACGCCCGCCTCATGATCGAGCACGTCCCCGAGCGAGGTTCCGGATTTCGTGGCGAGGTCCAGCGAATCGATGGAACTGGTGGAGCTAAATGCCTCAAGCGGTGTTTCTTCCTTGCCTGAAGCGGTGACGGTAAGTTCCTGCTTCATGTTGCTAAGGGCCATTTTGAAGTCGGCCACAACAATGGCACCGGCGGCCAATTCAACCCGCTGGCGAGTGTCGCTGAGCGCCATCATGTGCGCGGTTACTTCATATTTACCAGGCCGAATATTGGTGAATTCATATTGGCCTTGTTCGTTAGTATCGACACTGCGTCCAAGCGGCAGTAACAGTACACGGGCATGGTGCAGCGCATCGCCGCTGGTGGCAAGAGTAACGCTACCTTTAATGGTGCCTGTCTGGGCCATGAGATTTGTGCAGGCAAGAATGAATGTGAGACCGAGAATGCGCATGTTCGAGTTTAGTGTGGCAGCAAATTGCTTTATTCCACTATACTTTCTGACGAGCGGGCTCAATTGGGTAGTTGAGCGGGATCATTAACGGCGGTGAGCGGACCCGGAGCTTATTGCACTGCCGGGCACGATTGGCCAGATGTTCCGCCCGATTTCAGCAATTCCTCGAAAGTAGTGAGTGGCGTGGCACTGCCCAATTTACCCACCGCAGGTATTAACGACCACTTATCGAGCGCGACTAACCCAGGTTGATCGGCGTCGGTTTGAAGAACCCCTGGTGACAATTCCGAATGGCCAACGGAAACGCAGAGGGAAGGATGATCGAACGGCGCACTCTGATAGCGCACCCGTTCATCGGTGAGCGATTTCAGAAAGGCAACGATTGAGGTTTTGTCCTGAGCGCTGAGGCGAATGCGGCCGATTCCCGGACCAAGATTTCCGCCGGTGGGGAAGTCACCGTTGCGCCCATAAAAATCCACCACTTGTTCTAGCGTGGCCTGACTGCCGTTGTGAAAATAGGGGCCGGTCAGTTCCACGTTACGCAACCCCGGGGCTTTAAAGGTTCCGTTTGCAGCACCGCTGCGGTTAGGCAAAAACAGTTGCACTCCAAAGCCATCTTTTCCACCCAGCCCAGCATCTTCGTCAATGGGGCTTGAGCCGATGCGGAAGAATCCGGCGTTGTCTGGATCGGTTGACGTCAACCCGCGACGCAGCACATTGGTGAAAGCGGCGGCGCTCAATTCCGGGCCGTTGTGGCATTGGGTGCATTGTGCATTGCCGTCCTGAAATGCGCGCATACCTTGCTGTTCAAGCGCTGACAGGGCCGTGCGATTGCCTTCCATGAACTGATCGAATCGCGAATCGTTGGAAATCAATGTTGCTTCGTACGCTTGAATTGACAGGCCCCAAAACAGAGCAAAGTTTAGCTCCATCTGATTCTTGTCGCCCTCTGGCGAGTTCCAATATTTAGGTAGAAACGCAGCTTGTATTAGCGATTGATAGCTTACGCCGGAGAGAAGACCATTGCCATTTGAGTTAGCCATTGCACCCAGTACGCTGTCGTCGGCTGCAACTTTCTGCTGCCCTAGCGGAGGCAGTCCCATTAATTTGCGGCCTAAATCGGACCAGGTTCTTCCGGCGTAAGACATCTCCACTTCATTGAGAGCCGGACCAACAGCCTGCGAAGCGAGACTGGAATTCTGCATTTTTACTGCACGTGCTTGTAGCAATCCATCTTCAAAAACCCACGCGTTAAAACTTGTGTCGGAATCGCCGAAAGGAGTTGCCCCGGTGAACAGATTGCTGGCGCGCCCATCCCAAAAGTTGCGAACGTAGAATACCGAATTAATAACTGATGGGGAATTGCGTGCTGTTACGCGACGCGTTTGGACTCCGGCCAGGGTTGTATTTGAGACAGCGGCGGTGAAATCTTCCATTGATAGGCCGGGAATTAAGGACAGAAAGGCACGCGAAACTATTCCGGCGGAACCTGCCATTTGACGGGCATCACGCACGACGGCAGAGCGATTGTCGTTCACATTGGACAGTTGGTGAAATGGAAAATCGGACGTGGTTAACAATACGTTTGGTGCGGCTGCAGTGCCAGCGAGTTGATTCTGCGAACGATGATCGGCACCGGCGTGAAAGTGACATGACGCACAGGCGGTGCGGCCATCGCTGCCGGCTTGCATGTCCCAAAACAAGGCTTTGCCCAAAGCCACCAGGGCCGTTTCGTCTTTGACATAAAGATCAAGCCCGCTTGGGCGAGGGACTGAAGCGGTCTTTAGCGACGCAAGAGGAGTTGTGCCATTTCCGCCGCCGCCACCGCGTTGTGCGAGCAATAAGCCGGTTGCGGCAAAGCTGGTGAATAGGAACTTGTTCATTAATTACTCCATTTTGACGTGTAAGTATGTGGGCTCGTACGGTGAACCACTATTTTTATAAACGCGGCGTAAAGCGGAAAGGTGTGTAAAGGATTGTAATGCTTTAGGCGTCGGCAGACGCACCACGGCCTTGCGGACTAATGACGGAATTCTGATCTGACCGGCGTTCTTTTCTTGATCCTCTCGACTGCCGCCAAGCAGCCTGCCTTTCAGCTCGCATTCATGGCTCCCCAGCCATGTTTGCGATTCGAATTGCGAATTAGAACGCCGGAACAATTTGACTTACCGCGCGGACTTTGTCTTTTGGAAGTTGCTGGCCAGCAATTTGTCTTCCTGATTCAAAAGTAGCGCGAGGGGTGAAAGTACTCCCTGTTCGATTTTGGCAGGTTGTTGATTATTGGGGAGATATAAATATTTTGGGCCAGGGAA
>JAYVUQ010000706.1:0-7457 GCA_043787785.1 Bryobacteraceae bacterium | reverse complement strand
TTCACTCGGTCTCATCACGATCCGTGACTATCGGTAACGACGGATGAGCGTCGATAATATTTGTATGGCTCTTATGGTAATTGCGTCGCTCACGGTACGTGCAGGGAAGCACGCGGCGTTTGAGGAGTTCGAACGGCATGCCCTTGCCATCATGAAAAGGCACGGCGGCGAGCTGTTGCATGTGGTAGAGCCCGTCGGAATGCTGCCCCCCGGAAACCTGCCGGATGCCGTGCATATTCTTCGTTTCGCTAGCCAGCAGTCACTCGAGGACTACCGGACTGATCCGGCGCTTGTGGCCCTGGCCCCACTGCGCGCCGAGGCGATTTCGGCGACCCATCTGCTCATCGGAAACACCCTAGCCTAACCGGTAGGGTACTACCCGTCCTAAAGGCGGGGACGACAAGGTTTGCCTGCCGGTGTTAGCCTATGATTAGGCGAAGTGCGCTCACCATGATTGACACAATTCTTTCGAAAATATTCGGCACGAAGCATGAGCGCGAGATTAAGAAGCTAATGCCGCTGGTGGCGGCCATTAATGCTCTTGAACCAGCCATGCAGGCGTTGAGCGATAACGAACTGGCAGCGAAGACCCAGGAGTTCCAGAGTCGTGTGGCCCAGGGGGCGACGCTGGATGACATTCTAGTGGAGGCCTTTGCCGTTTGCCGCGAGGGTGGCCGCCGTGCCATTGGCATGCGGCACTACGACGTGCAGCTCATTGGCGGCATCGTGCTGCACCGCGGCAACATCGCCGAAATGAAGACCGGCGAAGGCAAGACGCTGGTGGCGACTTTGCCCTGCTATCTGAATGCGCTTGCGGGCAAGGGCGTCAATGTGGTGACGGTAAACGATTACCTGGCCCGGCGCGACTCGGAGTGGATGGGTAAGCTTTATAAGTTTCTTGGGCTTACCGTGGGTTGTATCGTCCATGGCTTGAATGATCGCGAGCGCCACGACGCCTACCACGCCGACATCACCTACGGAACCAATAACGAGTTTGGTTTCGACTACTTACGCGACAACATGAAGTTCCAACTTGAGGACTGCGTGCAGCGCGCGTACAACTACGCCATCATCGACGAAGTGGACTCGATCCTGATCGACGAGGCCCGGACGCCGCTTATCATTTCGGGCCCCAGCGAAGGCTCTACCGACAAGTACTACCGCGTTAACGGCATCATTCCGAAGCTCACCCGCGGCGAGGTAATTGAGGGCAAGGAGCCGGGCGAAAAGTACTTCACGGGCGATTTTACCGTGGACGAAAAGGCCAAGAACGTCGCCTTAACCGAAGAGGGCGTGCGCAAAGTGGAGCGGTTGTTGAGCGTCACCAACCTCTATGACGCCGAGAATATTGAGATCAACCACCACATCCAGCAGAGCTTGAAGGCTTACGTGCTGTTTCATCGCGACAAGGATTACCTGGTGCAGGAGGGCGAAGTGGTCATCATTGACGAGTTCACCGGCCGCCTGATGCCGGGGCGCCGTTGGAGCGATGGTTTACACCAGGCCGTCGAAGCCAAGGAAGGCGTGAAGATCGAGAACGAGAATCAGACGCTCGCTACCGTCACTTTCCAGAATTTCTTTCGCATGTACGCAAAGCTTTCGGGCATGACAGGTACGGCGGATACCGAAGCCGCCGAATTTGGCAAGACCTATAAGCTCGATGTCGTCAACATTCCTCCGAATAAGACGACGATCCGCAAAGATAGCCAGGACATGGTGTATCGCACCGAGGATGAGAAATTCCGGAACGCGTGCAAGGAGATCAAGGAACGTCACGCCACCGGGCAGCCGGTGTTGGTGGGTACAATCTCAGTGGAAAAGAGTGAGCGGCTGGCGGGGATCTTGAAGAAGATGGGCGTGCCGCACGAGGTGCTGAACGCGAAAAACCATGAGCGCGAGGCGTTTATTGTGGCGCAGGCCGGGCGTTATGCCGCAGTTACCGTTTCAACCAACATGGCCGGCCGCGGTACGGACATTTTGCTGGGCGGCAATGCCGAGTTTCTGGCGCAGGAAGAGGCTTTAAAAAAGGGCCTCTGCGAGACGTTGCCGCCGGGCATTGCGTCGTTGATCGCCGACAAGCATTTCTTTTATTTCCAGCGGTCGGGCGTCAATTCGCGCGTGCCGATTGACCGTTGGAACGAGATCTATCAGAAACACAAGGCCATTTGCGACGCCGAGCACGAAAAGGTTGTGCTGGCGGGTGGCTTGCACATCGTGGGTACCGAGCGGCACGAGAGCCGCCGGATCGACAATCAGTTGCGTGGCCGCGCCGGCCGTCAGGGCGACCCGGGCTCCGCGCGCTTCTTTCTCTCTTTGCAAGATGACCTCTTGCGCATTTTCGGTGGCGAGCGGATTCAAGGGCTGATGTTGCGGCTGGGCATGGAAGAGGATGTGCCGATCGAGAGCGGACTGATCACCAAGCGCATCGCCGCCGCGCAGAAAGCGGTCGAAGCGCAGAACTTCGCCGCCCGCAAACATTTGCTCGAGTACGATGACGTGATGAACAAGCAGCGGCAAGCCGTTTACGGTTTGCGGCGCGGGTTGCTGGAAGGCAAGAATCAGCGCGAGAAGATCACTGAGATCATCGACGGCATGATTGCCACCTTCGTCGATATGCGCGTTCCGGAAGGCTCGAATCCGGATAGTTGGGACTTGCTGAGCTTAGATACCGATCTGCTGACGCAGTTCGGGGTGCGCGTGAAGCCAGCTGATCTAAAGGGCCAATCCCGGGCTGAACTCGAAGAGACGATTCGGGACATCGTCATGAAGCGGTACGTCGAAAAAGAGACGATGGTCGGCGAAGAGTTCATGCGCCAAACCGAGGCCATGGTGATGCTGCACGTGATCGATAACCAGTGGAAGGACCACTTGTTGTCGATGGATCACCTAAAGGAAGGCATCGGCCTGCGCGGGTATGGCCAGAAAGATCCACTGATTGAGTACAAGAAGGAGAGCTACCAGCTCTTCCAGGACATGATGGACCGGATTGAGGACGAGTCCATTCGCATCCTTTTTTTCTTGCAGGCGGAGGGGGGCCAGCTCCCTTTCCAGAATCAGGACCGATACCCGGAGGACGAGATCCCGGAGGAGCCGGAGCCGGTGATCGCCGGGGGAAACCGCAAGGCGGCCCAGTCCGCCATGGTGGATTTTACGCGCACCGTGCAAAGGAACAAAGAGCGCGAAATGGCGTCTATGCAATTCGTGGGCGGTGGTGATATCGCTACGCAGGCTCCGGTAGTGAAGGCCGACAAGGTAGGGCGCAATGATCCTTGCCCTTGCGGATCGGGTAAAAAATACAAGAAATGCCATGGCAGCTAACTGCGTTGCTTCTGGCGCTGTCGCTGAACGCGACGGCCGCCATCTGGCCCGCTGCAATTGATGTGTACCAGCAGAAATCCGTAGGTCCGGCGGACACCGGCGACCGGCCGGAGTTGTGGAAAGAGTATGGCTTCCAGGATGGCGAAATGGCCACCTACGCCCAGGGCACCAAGCAACTCACGGCGACGGCGTGGCGTTTCGACGAGAGCACCGGGCCGATGGCGGCTTACTGGTGGCAGGTGCCCGCGGGTGGCAAGCCGATTCCGTTGATGAAGAATGGGCTCGTGGCGAAGGGTGTCACCTTGGCGGCCATCGGCAATTACCTGGTCCGCTTCGAGGGCAGTTACCGGCCGTCGGCCAGCGAGATGGGCTTCTGGGTGGAGCGCTTCCCTGGCTATCGCAATCAATCGTTGCCGGCCTTGCCCACTTACTTGCCGGCTGGCGCTTCGTCGCGTCGCTACATCATGGGTCCCCGCGGGCTGGCGGCCTTTGTGCATGATCTTCCGGTAGAGACGGCGGCCTTTCAGTTCGGTACGGAAATCGCCGTGGCACGCTATCCCTCGGCGGAGGGCGAACTGCGCGTTTTGGTGGCCGGTTTCCCGAACCATGCGATGGCCCGCCAGCAATTGCCGGCCTTTCAGCAGTTTGCTGGGCAAAATGCGAAGCGCTCGGGCGCGTTGGTGATCGTTGCGTTGCCGCCGGTGCCCGCGGACGCCGCGAGGATATTAGGCAAGATCCGCTACGATGCGATAGTGCAGTATAGCGATACGGCAGCGACCAAGTTCCCCAATATTGCGGGTGTGGTGCTGGGTTCGTTTCGTTTCGTGGGTGCGCTGATTCTGGTGGGCTTGGGCAGTGGCGGCTCGGTGGCACTGTTCCTGTTTTTGCGGCAAAAGAGCCGCGATAGTGGCAGGTCGCTGGACGCGATGACTCGCCTGAACTTAAAGTAGCCTGAACTTACACTACGCTGAGCCCGCCGTCGACGGCCAGCACTTGGCCGGTGGTGAATGTGGAAGCCGTCAGGAAGTGGATGACGCCCTCGGCGATCTCCTGGCCGGTGCCCGCCCGCGCGGCGGGGCTCTTGTCGATCAATGCCTTCACCCCGGGCTCATTCTCCTCACCGAACGGAATCACACCCGGTGCGATGGAATTGACGCTGACGGTGGGTGCCCAGGCCACGGCCAGTGCGCGCGTCAGGTGGGCGACGCCGGCCTTGGAGGCGCAGTAGTGGGCGTGCATGGGCCAAGGCCGCAGCGCGCCACCGGAACTGATGTTGACAATGCGTCCGCCGCCGGCGGGCAGCATGATGCGCGCGGCCTGCTGGCAGCAGAAGAAGACCGCTTTCAGATTCACGGAGTGAATGAAGTCCCAGTCGACCTCGGTGATTTTGAGTGGATCGATCTTGGTGAAGCGGGCGGCATTGTTCACGAGGCCATCCAGTCGTCCAAAGTGCGCGTGGACTTCGGCAAACAGCCGTTCGATTTCGTTCACGTGTTCGAGGTTGGCGGAGAAGACCGGCGCATGGCCGCATTCCGCGGCTGTGGCTTCGGCCTCATCCCGAGAGGTGCTGTAGTGGATCGCCAGCCGGGCACCCCGCTGGGCGAGTTCGAGAGCGATCGAGCGGCCAATGCGCTTGGCGGCTCCGGTGACGAGAATCACGCGGCCATTCAAATCAGTCATCAACTCTCAACCTATCATGCAGCGCCGCGCCTGATAGTATGGGGCGCAGTGATGTCGCTGCACCTATCTCTCGTCGTTATCATTCTTTTGTCCGCTTGTACGCCACGTGGTGGTTTCACGCCGCCGGAAAAGCAGGCCGAGGAAGCCACCGCCGTGACCACGGTGGCCTTTACCGAAGGGCCCACTGCGGACGACGCGGGAAACGTTTACTTCACGGAGATTATGAACCAGCGCATCTTGCGCATGGCGCCGAATGGGGTACTGTCGATCTTTCGCGAACCCAGCAATGCGGCCAATGGCTTGGTGATCGATCCCCAGGGCCGGCTGGTGGCGTGCGAGGGCGCGGCCATGAAAGGCAACGGTGTCCACGGCAAGTCTCATCTGGCGGCGACGGCGGTGCTGAAGCCGCGCGTCACGCGGACCGACCTCGCTACTGGCAAAGTGGAGGTGCTCACCGAGGGCTACGAGGGCAAGCCGTTCAACGGGCCCAACGACGTCACCTTCGACGCGAAGGGGCGTCTGTACTTTACCGACTTGCCGGGCGCGGCCGTCTACCGGATTGATGAGGACAAGAAAGTAACCCGGCTGCTGACAGCGCCGGACGTGCAACGGCCCAACGGAATTTCCATTACCCCCGACGACAAGACGCTGTACCTGGTGGAGGCAAATGGCGCGCAGAACGGGGCGCGGTTGATTCGCGCTTATGACTTACAGCCCGATGGCAGCTTACAGAACATGCGCATTCACTATAGCTTTTACCCGGGCCGTTCCGCCGATGGGCTCTGTATGGATACGCAGGGAAATCTTTACGCCGCAGCCGGTTTGCACCAGCGGCGGGGGACCAGCGAAACGCTCGACACCAAGAGCGGCGTGCATGTAATTAGCCCCGCGGGGAAGCTGACCCGGTTTATCGCGGTGCCGGAAGATACGATTACCAATTGCACGTTCGGTGGGCCGGACTGGAAGACTTTGTATGTCACGGCCGGTAAGGGCCTGTATTCGGTCCAGAACGATATTGCCGGCACTCGGCGTTAGTGAGCGCATTCATCCGCAGTTTCAGGGCAAAGAAGTTAGGGTGGTGAGCAGGGACGAGATCAAGCCGGGTCATTCGATCAAGTAGATGAAAAAAGAACCGGCGGTAGCGTAGGGCTTCTTCCGCCGGAAGCGAGAGAAGTAGTCGCGATAGCCAACCGGGAAGAATTGGCCGGTAAGGCAGTTGGCGCTGAGAGCGTAAAGGCCAGGCTCGGGCTGGAGCACGGGCCCGCGGACATAGTCCGGCTGCCAGGGCATGGCGAGTAACTCATGTTTGCCGGTGGGGAGCCAGCGAGTCGGAAAGTCGTTGCCAAAGTAAGCAAGCTTGATATAGGCGACTTGCTCTTTTTCCATAAAGCGAGCGAGCGAGGGCAGGTCTTGCCCCCAGTCGAAGTTACTATCGGCGAGTTGGTCGACGAAGTTTCTCTCATTGCGGGTAAAACCATTAAAGTAGCTGATTCCGCGAGGGTAAATGGAGTAAGAGGCGAGGAAGACGCCGACCAGGAGGATGATTTGGAAGGCGGGCCGCAGGGCGATGGGGATGGCGGTGAGTAAGAGTCCGCAAAGGATGAGTAAATATGGCCAGATGGGGAGAATTAAGCGAATGCCGAGTTGCAGCGAACTAAACGAGGCGGCGCTGAGGTAGATAAGTCCGGCAGTGAGGGCCATCACAATGGCGGGGCGGCCGGCAAAGAAACTCAGGCGTTTGATGGCGATTCGGTAGCTGACATAGCCGGCGGCGCACATCGTGAAAAATAATAGCGTCAGCGGCAGTTTCAGGATCAAGGCGCGCAGAAAGTAAGTGCGATCGCCTCCGGCATGAACATGGCCATTGAACCAAACTGCATTGGGCGAGGCAGCGGAGCGCGCAATCGCTGCCATGCCCTCCGTCAGTAACTGCAGCCGGGGATCGAACTGGCAAGCGGCAAAGGCGCCTAGATAGACCACGCCCAAGAAGATCAAGCCGTGCCGAACTGCCCCTGGGGCGTGGCGGAGCACCAGCACCAAAAGCCCGAGTGGGGGCACGATGATGAGCGAGAGCTTCGCCGAAACGGCCACGCAAGCACCCGCGCCGAGCGCGACGGCCCTCTTCTGGCTGGGCACGAGCCAATAACGCCAAGCCATCACCCAGAAAAGCAAATAGCCGAAGGTGGCCGCATGGTCATTCTTAAAGAACGCGCCGTGGCCGAGCGAAGTGGGCTCAAAGGCAAAGACGGCCGCGAGGGTGAGCGCGGTAGAGGGCGTGAATAGCTGACGAGTCCACCACCAAAACAGGGCGGTGGTGAGGAGGGGAAAGAGCAGGAAAGGCAGCCGCGAGGCGCGGATAAGGGCTTGGATGTCGGGGCCCTTCATGCGGCGGAGCATGGCGGTGGAGATGGGCCACTCGTGTTGTTGGCTCCAGGAGGGGTCCTGGGTGGGGTCAGGCA
>JAYVUQ010000705.1:0-3709 GCA_043787785.1 Bryobacteraceae bacterium | reverse complement strand
ACGCCGCTTTACTCAGGTATTGCTACCCTTTCTCGCTCGACTTGCATGTGTTAAGCGCGCCTCCAGCGTTGATTCTGAGCCGGGATCAAACTCTCGTTTGAACCGTTAGTTAACAGACCTAACACTCCAGACACCATTTAACCAGTGCCCAAAATGCTAAGCCTTAGTCGCCTCAGATGTTACTCAAATATTACTGACGAGTTTAAACTTCGCATCCAATCAGGTTGTCAAACAACTGACTAATCGACACACGATCAAAAGAAAGCATGCCAACTAGCGGCCTCGAAAGGCGGATCTAAGGTCGTTCCGACATAGTCGGAACTTCCGAAGAAAACTCAATTTCCCTAGCGTTTCGCAAGAGTGTAGCGATTCGCTACTACAGGTGGGTTAAATCCCGAAGACTTGGCCAATTAGCGCTCGGCCATTCCAGAACCGCGATTCAATCAACTCGACAAGTTCATTCTTGTCGGCGTATCGCCCTACCGTCTACCTTGTTTAACCATCCACTACTCTACTTGGCTTTTTGTCCCCTGTCAACATTTCTTTTACTCTTCCCTTTCGTCTCTTCAGGCAGCCGTGTTTTACAGTAGCTTTTCTGTTAGATCTTTTAGGGGAAGATCGAAGTGGGCGGGGTTACTCGCACCAGCAGGCCGGATTCGCGTCGCCGCGCATCCACGAGATTTAGATTAGCAAAGGGTGGGGGGCTTGGCAAGGCCATGACCAAAGAAAGTTTCGTTTATGTGTTTTTTTCTTGGGGGTTGACTTGGACGCGGAGAGTCGTTGCCTGGATGTTGTTGGGAACACAGTGACTTCTGGCAAGTTGGGCTTCATATCGCGGGTTGGTGTTGTGGTCCTTCCCGGAATAACCTTGGCGAGGAGTGCAGGATTTCGCGACAAGTCAGGTTGAGTATAGAGAAAGGCGGCGGTTTGGCATTGGTACGTGATCCGCTTGGTTGGTGTTGAGAGTTCGCCGCGAACCGAATCGTCGGTCTGGGTCCTAGTCGAGAAAGGAGCGGGTTGGGGCTGACCGGGGCGGGATGATGCTTCTGACCGCGCTCAGGATGGTGGATAAATCGGATGAGACGGGGGCTTAACTCCGGCAGAAGCGCGGGTCTGGAGACTGCGGCGACCGGAATTGCCGCGCCCTCGCGGGATTAGGGAGATGGCTCCACCGCTCGCGAGATTGTGAAAAAATCTATCGCTGGCTGAACGCGGGTCGAGAGACTCGTGCCACTGCGAATGCCCTCGCCGTCGCGGGTATTAGAAGAATGTGCCCCACCGCGCGCGGTGGGCTGCTTGGTAGAGTTCCTCGGCGAGAGACTTGGAGGTGTGTCCTACCAGTAGAGCTTAAGGCCCATCTGCATTTGGCGGGGAGAATTGGCGTTGGTGACCTGGCCGAAGGTGTTGGAGTTGAGGTTGTTGTTGCCCGTGCCGAAGATGACGCGGTTGAGGAGATTAAAAGCCTCGGCGCGAAGATCGATGCGGACGTTTTCGGTGATCCGGAAGGTCTTGGCGAGGCTGATGTTCTCGTTTTGGCCCCAGAAGGAGCGGACCTTGGGATTGAAGCGGGTGGCATTGCCGAAGTCATTCGGCTGGGCGGGGAAGGCGGTGGGTGGCTTGAAGAAGCGGTCCACTGCGGGGTCGAACTGGCTGCCGGCAATAGGCCCGCGCCAGTTGTCGTAGCTGTCGACGACGGGGCGGCTGATTTCGTTAAAGATGGGCAGGGGGTTATTGCGGGTGAGCGCAATGGGGCTACCGCTGTTGTAGCTCTGAATGGCGGCAATGCGCCAGCCGCCGAGGAGGTGATGGAGCGGACCGGAGGTAAGCCATTTTTGCCCCTTGCCAAAGGGGAGGTCATAGAGGGTGGAGAACTTGAAGGCGTGGGTTTGGTCATTCGCTCCGATGGATTTTTCGAGACCGCGGTTGTAGTGGTCCATGGAGCCGACGGCGTTGGCGAAGTAAGTGTCGGAGTCGGTGAGAATTTTGGAAAAGACGTAGTTCCAGTTGAGGGTTAGTCCTTTGGAAAAGCGACGGTCCATTTTGATGACCATGGCGTGATAACTGGAGTGGCCGCTTTTGTCGCCGTTGTGGACGTCGGTGTTGATGTTTTGATATTGAGGGAAGGGGCGGAGCGATTGATTGACGGTGCGAATGCGTTGATTGAGGAAGGCGGGATAGGGCACAGTAATGCCGGCGGCAACGGCGGCGGGGGCTAAGATATCACCGCGCAAAATAGATTGGGCTTGAGTAACTCCGAGGCGGCCGACGAGGCCTTTGTAAGTGTCAGTGGGAAGCTGATTGAGCGTAAGTAAGCCGGTTTGTAAGTGCGTTCCGACGCTGGCATTGTAACCGATCTCGACGACCATATTGGAGGGGAGCTGACGTTGGATATTGAAAGTCCAGTAGAGGTTCTCTGGAGCCCGGGTGGCTTCCTGCCCCTGCCAATACTCGACGTCATTTTGATTGGAGAAGGCCGGATCAATGGACGGAGGCAGCGTATAGGCGGGTAACCCTTGGTCGAGTTTAAAGGTGGGGGTGAGGCCCTGGTTGGCGTTGTTGAAGACATATTGGCCGATGAAGCCGGCGAAGTGGCCACTTCCCTGCACCGCAGTGACGCGCGAGAAGGAGCGGCCGAAAGCGGCACGGAAAGTAGTCTTCTGATCTGGCGTGTAGGCGAGGCCCAGGCGGGGGCCCCAGCCGCCGTACCAGGCGGGAACGAGGCTACGTTTATTCTCGCGGCCCGCACCGAAGCCGGCGAACCAGAGGGCACCGGGACGGCCATTGGCACCCGGATTGGGGCGGGTGGGATTGAAGTCGGAGTATTCGTCCTTCTTATTCGTGGGCGGCAGAGTAACGTCGTAGCGGAGGCCGAAGTTAATGGTGAGTTTGCGATTGACACGCCAGTCGTCCTGCGCATAGAAGCCGAAGTAGGGATACTTTTGTGTCACGGCGCGGATGGTCTCGGTGCGGCCGAGGAAAGCGTCGCCCAACAGGAACGAGGCGAAGCCGCTGCCGCTGGTTTGGGTGGTGACGCTGGGCACGCTGGTGCCGAGAAAGCTAAAGTCGGCACGTCCGGCGATGTCCTGTTGGCCGAAGCCATCGGCATTCTGGTCCTGGTGTTGGAATCCGAATTTCATGGTGTGGGAGCCGCGGATGTAACTCAGGTCATCTTTGAGTCCCCAGCCGGGTTGATTCGTGCCGTTGTAAGAAGCGCCGCCCCACCCGGTAAGTCCATCGATATTAATGGTGGGGAAATTCTGGTTACAGTCAACGGCGTTTTTGATACAGACTTTGTCTTTCCACTTTAGGTCGACATTGGGGGAATAGGAGTTCTTGACAAAGGTGTTTTTGGCGTAGGAGAGGTGATTGACCATGCTGGAGGAAATAGTCCAGTCGTGAACGAGGCGGATGGCATCGGTTTTCCAATCTTGAATTTGCCCGTTATAGAGGGTGCCGGGGAGGCCGGGAGGGCCACCAGGGCCGGGCTTGTTGAAGAAAGTAGTCTTATTCCATAGGAAACTAACGCGGTGATTGCTGCCGAGGACTTGGTCGCCCTTGACGCTCCACTTATCGGTGGGAGTGATATTGGTGCCGCCGGTAACCTGGTAATTATTGCGGACATAGTTATTCGTGCCGGGGGCAAAGCCGCGGTTGGGAGCGATGTTCTTGCCGTAAGAGGCGATGTTGTTGGCGGTGGTGGAGAAGCGGC
>JAYVUQ010000704.1:0-6053 GCA_043787785.1 Bryobacteraceae bacterium | reverse complement strand
TTCTCGCGTTTGCTTCTCTCTCGTTTGGTCAAGGTTTAACCGGTTCCATCACTGGCACGGTCGGTGACTCCACAGGTAGCCCGATCGCCGGTATCCCCGTCAAGCTCACCAACGTAGGCACCTCGCAAGTGCGCGAGGTGAATACCGAAGCCACCGGTGACTTCGTGTTCACGCAGTTGCTTCCCGGCCGCTATCGCATTGAAGTATCGGCGAAGGGCTTTAAGCGCTACGAGCAGAACGACGTCATCCTCACGGCCACCGAACGATTGGCCCTGAAGCGCATGGAACTGCAGGTCGGCGAAATTACCCAGACCATTGAGGTGAAGGCCGAGACGGCTCGTTTGCAAACGCAATCGGCGGAACGCAGCGGGCTCATTTCTCTCGAACAGACGCAGAACGTCCCCCTCAAGGGTCGTGACTATCTAGGGCTCGTGAAGCTTCTGCCCGGCGTCATCGATACCGCCAATCGCAATGCTCCTGGCTGGAACAACCTCGGTGGCATCACCATCAACGGCAATCGCCAAGGCACCATCAATCTCACCCTCGATGGCATCTCGTCTCTAGACACGGGCTCCATGGGTGGGCCCTATCTGGCCCCTTCCGTTGACGCCGTGGCCGAGGTGAAAGTGCTCTTGACGAATTACCAGGCCGAATACGGCCGTTCGTCGGGCGGCACCATCAATACGATCATCAAAAGTGGCACCCGCGAGTTTCATGGCGGTGCCTATTACTTCGCGCGCAACGAAGCCTTTAACGCTAACGAATTCTTCCGGAACCGGGACGGCATCAGGAAACCTCAGTACCGTTTCAACTATCCGGGTTACTTTGTCGGCGGCCCCGTCCCGATGGGCAAGTTCAATAAGAATCGCGACAAGTTATTCTTCTTTTGGAGTCAGGAGTTTCTGCCTCGTAAGTACCCCTCGTCCTTGCAGCGCCGTACTTTTCCCACCCAGTTACAGCGCAACGGCGATTACTCGCAGACGTTCGATACCAATCGGGCGCTCATTCCAATTTGGGATCCGCTTAACAACCGCGTACCCTTTGCGGGCAATGTGATTCCCGGCAATCGGATCGATCGCAACGGACAATCGCTCTTGAATATCTTTCCTCAGCCCAATGCCGTCGACCCCACCTTTAACTTCAATGCGCTGATCCAGGCCCCCATCACCCAACCGCGCCGAGACTCGGTCTTACGCGTCGACTATAACCTGGGCTCCAAAACCCAATTCTACTGGCGCGGCATCCAGGATTACGAAGCCTTTAAGGGCGATTTCGACTTCGTGTTGGCTTCGTCCAGCTGGGCGCAGTTGCCGATCAACTATCAGATCCGCTCCGTCGGAATGGTGTCCACCCTTATTCATACGTTCTCTCCCACCATGGTCAACGAGTTCACCTTTGGCGTGAACCGCGCCAAGCAAACGGTCGATCCGCTGACGCAGGAGGGCTTGGATCGTAACAACCGCGCCAAGGTCACCCCCAACCTCACGCAGTTTTTCCCATCCGCCAACGCCCGCAACCTCATCCCCCAAGCCAACTTCGGCGGTGTGCCCAACGCCGGCGTGCTGAATATCGAGCAACGCTTCCCGTTCTTTGGCACCAATAACATCTGGAACTGGTCGAATAACTTATCGAAGGTTTGGAACCAGCACAACATCAAGACCGGCATTTACGTTGAGAAAACCACCCGCAACGCTGCCCGCGGCTCGGCGTTTAATGGCACCTTCAACTTCAATCGCGACGTCAATAACCCGTTCGATACCAATTTCGCTTATTCGAACGCCCTGCTCGGCAGCGTCCAGAGTTACGTCGAAGCGAACAACAAGCCCGATGGCCACGCGCGTTACTTCAACATCGAGTGGTTTGTGCAAGACACCTGGAAACTCACTCGCCGTCTTACGATTGACGCGGGCGTGCGTTTCTATGTCATTCAACCCACGTCCAGCGCGGGTGACAAATTGGCCGCGTTTGACCTCGCGCGCTATGACCCCAAACAGCAACCCGCCTTGATTCAGCCTTTCCGCAATGCCGCTGGCGCCCGCGTCGGACGCGATCCGGTCACGGGCCTCGAAGTGTCACCCGCCTCCATCGGCCAATTTGCCGACGGTGTGGCCCCCTTCCAGGGCATGACCGTCTATAACGAAAAGATTCAGAACCGGCCGCCCGTCCAGGTCGCTCCCCGCATCGGGTTCGCCTATGACGTATTCGGTAATAGCAAAACCGCCCTCCGCGGCGGCGTGGGCATCTTCTATGACCGCTTCAATGACGATCAAGTGCTCATCCACCGCGAACTGCCACCCAATACCATTACCCGCACCGCCGTCAACACCACGATTGCTGACCTCTTGCGGAGCCCGTTCCGCATTAGCCCTCCCGGCGTGACCTCGATTCAACGGGACTTCCAACCGCCGACGGTCTATAACTGGAGCCTGGGCTTACAGCAGAATGTCGGCTTTGGCACCGTCCTCGACGTCGCCTATGTCGGTAATGTCGGCCGCCACTTGATGCAGCGGCGTAGCCTCAACGCCTTGCCCTACGGCACGCGTTTCCTGCCGAATAGCATTGACTCCACCAGCGGCAGCCCCTTACCCGATAACTTCCTCCGGCCATTGCCCGGCTATGCCGATATTCAATATATTGAGCTCGCCGGCAGTTCCAACTATCATTCCCTGCAAACGCAAATCAACAAGCGTTTCAGCAAGGGCCTCCAATTCGGCGCGGCGTGGACCTGGTCAAAAGCGCTCACCATCGTCAATGGGAACGGCGATGCCGTCAATCCTTATCTCAACTACCGCGTACGAAATTACGGCAAAGCGAGTTTCGACCGCACACATAACTTCGTCTTGAACTACCTCTACGATGTCCCCAAGTTATCGAAATACGCCAATAACCTGGTGACGCGCTCCGTGTTTGACAATTGGCAGCTTTCCGGCCTAACCAGCTTCACCAGCGGTGCGCCCCTCGGCATTGGTTACTCGCTCGTAAGTGGCGCCGATGTGGTGGGCGCTTCCGGAGCCGGCATTGATAGCCGCATCAATCTGGTGTCCAATCCGATCTTGCCGAAGGGCGACCGGACGACGGTACGCCACTTCGATACGGCCGCCTTCCAGCCCCCCACCCGGGCGGAATTCGGCATTGGCAATGCACCCAAGGATATTCTGCGCGGACCCGGCATCAACGTCTTCGATGTCTCGGTGATTAAGAATATTCCGTTCGGCAAAACCGACCAAAAACGCTTGCAGTTGCGTTTTGAGTTCTACAACTTCTTCAACCACGCCAGCTTCCAGGGCGTAGATACCACGGCCCGATTCGATGCTCAGAATCGTCAGGTTAGTGGTACTTTTGGCCAGTACACTTCGACGCTCGATGCTCGCCGTATCGTCATGGGCGCCAAATTCTACTTCTAATTCGCAACAGCGGGTTAGGCAAAGGCCTTCACGGCGGCGTCCATCGAGTCCTGCAGGTTCAGCACCTCTCCCGTGTGGGTCATCTTCACGATGTCCAGCACCCGCTGGGTCGCCCCGGCCAGGATCGCCTGTCCGCCCGCCTTCTTCATATTGCCGGTGGTGATGAGCAGCATGCCCAGGGCGGCGCTATCGATATAGTCGACGCCGGTTATATCCAACACCAGCTTGCGCTTGCCTTCCGCAATGATGTTCGCTGCGGCGCTTTCGGCGTCGCTCAGCCGGTTGCCTAAATGCATTCGTCCGGTCAATTTGAGGACGGTAATGTCGGGTTCGATGAGTTGAGTTTGAAATTCGAGCACAGAGATGGACTCCAGACCCTCAATAGCGTAACACTCCTCTACCGGGCCTGCTCAAAATTTGCGCAAATGAAAGCTGCCGTCGACGTGTAAGATCTGCCCAGCGACCACCACGTCCCTCTCTTCACCCATCCGTCGCTGCGGCAACTCGCGTTGGGCCATGCCCGCGTTGTTGACGAGGCAGTCGATCAGCCCGCAGGTGGTGAGCGCAAAATCGACCGCTGCCTGCCGGTCTTCCGCCCGGGAGACATCGCACTAAAAAATGGCGGTCGTTTCTGCCCCCAACCACTCGGCGGCATTGGCGGCAAGACGAGTGGTTGGAGTCATTTCTTTGGGGGGGCGAGCGCGCTTTCGATCGCTTGGGAGAGGGCTTCGTAAGTGAAGGATTCGACGAATAGTTCGCCATCCACAAAGACGGTGGGCGTCTTGCCGACCCCACGGGCCACTCCCTCCGCGAGATCCTTTTCGACTTGTGCGGCCAGCGAAGCGCTATTCATCGCCTCCACCGCCCTCACCGGGTCCACCGCATAATGGCGAGCGAAAGTCGCGATCCAGGCGGCCAGATCCTCGGGCTTGATCCGGTCGAGATTCGCCAGCGCCTGCCGCCGGAATTCAATGCCCAACTTCGGATTCTGCGCATCGAAGTAACGCGCGGCAATGGCCGCGCGACGCGACCAAGTGTGTTGGGCTAGCGGGAAGTCACGATGTTCGAACGCCACCGCCAGGCCGAACTTGGGCAGTAACTGACGATCCATCATCAGGCGAAATTTGGCGCAATCGGAACATTGAAGATCCGCGAAAATCACCACCCGGATCAGGCTTTGCGGATTACCCTCCAGGGCGGCGCCAAAAAGAACAGAAGTGTACATAAGGAGTAAAACCAGTAAGCGCATCAGCTTTCATTATCCCTTCCCGGCTCCCGTTCACGCCGGGTGGGTCCGAAAACGCCGCACCACGGCGGTATCACAATGGATGCTGAGCCCGAAGCCTGTGTTTGGCAGGCTAACCGAATCAGCGGCCGATCCGCAGTCCGGTCCTCGAACCCCGCATCCCAATAGCCCAGATACTCCATCCGCTTGCGCTCGTAAGGTGTTACCGCCGAGAGATTCTCGTTGCCACCCAAGACGCCAACCCAGCAAGTGCCACAGGAACCGGAGCGGCATTCCACCGGAATTGGCCCCATATCTTCAAAGCACCGGGCATCGGTGAGGTGATACGGCCGTTTGTCTTCGCAGGCGGCCATGGTGATGTCCTGCGTCGGGTGCAGCGGAAAGGTGGCGGCGGGGTCCTGCTCGTCGAAGGTAATCCGCGGCCCGCCGGGCTTACCCGAAAGGCGGGCGAGCCAGCCCGGTTTAGCATCGGATGCTCGGCGCGCGAGCCAAACCTCAGGCTTTTCGTCCAGCATCGTCGCCGGTTGGGGAACGGTTTGGCGAAGCTCCGACGGGGCTTGGCGAAGCGTCATCAGTGCAATCGCGGTGATGCCCATTGCCAACGCCTCAGGCGCTTCCACCGCGCGAGCGGCCACGGTAATGGTCTCTTCCAGTGTCCGTTGCGGAATAGCTTGCAAGACGGCTCTACGCGCGGAGGGCCAGTATCGATGACCATAAAGAAACCGATGCGAGGTATGAACGGCGCTGGCGAGGCGGTAGGGCCCGCGCAGTTGGTAGAAGACTTCGAAGGCGACCGGGTCCACCGTCGCCGCCCTCCGCTCATGCATCGGCATTGGGTAAAGACTGAACCATATGCGCGCGGCATCCCGGTCAACGGGATGCATGCGGCTCGCGAGGTTGGCCACCGCTGCGGGCCAGTCCGCGTCGACGGTATAAAGAAAGGATTCGAGCATGGTGCGAGATAATCGAGGGCAAGTGAAACCCCTCTTCTCTCCATTGTCGCTTGGCTGCTGGGCCCGGCCGTGAATTACTCTCGTCGCCTCAAATGGGAGTCGCGCCCCAATGCAATCTCCGTCGCCAAGGCGGAGGCTCAAGCCGCCGGAAGGCCCTTGCTCGATCTGACAATTTCCAATCCCACCCGCGCCGGGATTTCTTATCCGCCTGATCTGCTCGATGCGCTCAGTGACCGGCGGTCCCTGCGCCACGAGCCCGACGCCTTCGGTTTGCTGGCCGCCCGGGAAGCCGTGGCTGAATACTATGCCGCACAAGGCGCCTCCGTACATCCAGACCAAGTGGTTTTGACGGCAAGCACCAGTGAAGCCGGTGCGCGCCGCCAAAAAGCCGGTGCTGACTTACGCGGTGGCTTATATCGATGACGGGGTGCTGCTCGCGGCGCATGCCAG
>JAYVUQ010000703.1:0-3407 GCA_043787785.1 Bryobacteraceae bacterium | reverse complement strand
GGGCTCGATAAAGAAGCCGTCGTCGTAGCCGGGGCCAGTGAGGCGGTTGCCGCCGCAAAGGGGCGCGCCACACTCTTTGGTGGCGATGGCGATGTAGTTGAGGTTCACGTCGAGCTGGCCTTGATCGATGGCGGGGCCGATGTCGATGCCGGGCTGCATGCCGTCACCGACCTTTAGCTTCTTGGTGCGCTCGACGACGGCGGCCACGAACTTGTCGTAGATGGCCTCTTCGACGATGGCGCGCGAGGTGGCGGTACACTTCTGACCGGTGGAGAAGAACGAGGCATTGACGACGTTCTCCACGGCGGAGGCAAAGTCAGCGTCGGTGCAGACGATGGTGGGGTTCTTGCCGCCCATCTCGAGCTGAATGCGAAGGCGGCGCTTGGAGGCTTCGGCATGGACCCACTGGCCGACTTCGACGGAGCCCGTGAAAGAAAGGGCTTTGACGGGAGCGGCGTTGATGAGGGCGGCGCCGATTTCGCCGCCCGAGCCGCAGACGAAGTTGAAGACGCCCTTGGGCAAGCCAGCGTCGTGGAAGGCTTCCATCACGCGCCAGGCGGAGAGCGGCGAGGCGGAGGCGGGCTTCATGATGACGGTATTGCCGGCGATGAGGGCGGGCGCGAGCTTCCAGACGGGGATGGCGATGGGGAAGTTCCACGGGGTGATTAGGCCGACGACGCCGATTGCCTTGCGGATGGTGAACATGTGGACGCGGTCGCGTTCGGAAGGCACGAGAAAGCCGGGCTGGCGCGAGCCTTCACCACCGAAGTAGCGCAGGATGTTGATGGCGCGGCGGACTTCGCCTTTGGCTTCGGGCAGCGTCTTGCCTTCTTCACGAGTCATCTCGGCGGAGATGGAGTCGAAGCGCTGATCGAGGAGATCGGCGACTTTGAAGAGGTAAGCACCACGGGCGGGCGCGGCGAGGTTGCTCCAGCCGGGGAGCGCGGCTTGGGCGGCATCGGCGGCGCGAGCGACGTCAGCCGCGGTGCCTTTGGCGAAGAGGCCAACCACCTCTTTGGTGTTGGCGGGATTGATGTTCTCGAAAGTGGCTCCGGTAGAGACCCATTCACCATTGATGTAATTAGGAAAAGTTTGCGGCATAGTTGATTAAAATTTCACTTCGGGGACGGCGCGCTTGGCCGGTTCAGTCTTGAAATAAGCGTCTTCGCGGGCGAAACCAAAGAGCCCGGCCCAGATGTTGGCGGGGAAGAGGGCGATAGAGGTATTGTACTTTTGGACGACCTCGTTGTATTTGCGGCGCTCGACGGCGATGCGGTTTTCGGTGCCGCTGAGCTCATCCTGCAAGCGGAGGAAGTTTTCGTTGCTTTTAAGTTGGGGGTAGTTTTCGCTGACGACGAGCAAGCGGCCCAGGGCGGAGCCGATCTGGTCGTTGGCGGCAATGCGTTCCTGAGGCGAGCGGGCGCCGGCCATGGCGGCGCGGGCGCTGGCGATTTGGCCGAAGACGGTCTCTTCCTGTTTGGCGAAGCCTTTGACGGTACTGACGAGGTTCGGCAACAGGTCGGCCCGGCGCTGGAGGGAATTGTCAACTTGGGCCCAGGCACCTTTAATTCCTTCACGCTGGGTAATGAGGTCGTTACGGACGCCGACGGCTTGGCCGCCGACGACTAAAGCGAGCACGGCGAGCACGCCAACAATGATCAAACCGATCTTCATAGTTTTCAGTCTCCCAAACGTTTCATGGTAGCTAACTTTCGTCCTGCCGGGTGCTGATTTGATCAACCACCTGGACCAGACGATCAATGGCGGACAAATAAAGGGCGAAGATGGCAGGGGGGTCGAGATCGCGTTCCTTGCGCTTCTCTTCTCTCAGATCCAACAAAGCCAAAAAGGGTGCGGGGTCGAGGGCGAACGCGACGCGGGCCGCTTCGATGACGTCGCGTTTGGGCCAGGCGGGGGTTTGGCCCGAAAGAATGAGGGTGTGGCGGGCGAGGACACAGAAGGTGGAGACAGAGTCCGCCATGAGGTGGAGCAGGAGGCGGCGATCAGAGAGGAGGCCGCCGGCTTTCTGGCGCAGGCGGAGGAGCTTGGAGCGGAGTTGGTATTCGACTTGGGCGCGATAGTAACGGTCGTCGATGGCGAGACCGGTAACTAGGTCAGCGCCGTGGAGGAGCCGGTGTTGGGCTTTGATGTCGTGGAATTCGACGGGGAAGCAGTCGACGGAAGTGCCGAGTTCAGCCTTGGTGAGGAGGAGGGGAGAGGGATTGCCTTTGTCGCGCCACCAGCGAAAGATAGGCTCGGCGGCGGCGAGTTCGGTGGGCGTAATGCGGGTGAGAACGCAGAGCACGTTGAGGTCGGAGAAGTGCTGGTGGAGTTCGCCGGCGGCGGCAGAGCCATAGAGCACGACGGATTCGAGGCCGGGCCCGAAGGCCTGGCGGAGACGTTCTACGAGGTCTTGTAAGAGCTTGTCCATATTGATTTACCAGTCGCCCGAAGCGCCGCCGCCGCCGGAGTCTCCTCCGCCAAAACCGCCAAAACCGCCGCCGGAATCGCCGGAGTCATAACCGCCGAAGCCGCCGCCGCCGCCGGATCCCCTACCGCCGCCGGGAAAAAAGATAGGGAACGGCAGGCCCATGCCGCGGAGTCCGCGGCCACCGCCTCCGCCGAGGGAACTAAGCACCATGATAGCGATGACGATGCCGAAGATGATGAGTGGCCAGGGAAGGCTTTCTGGCGCTGAGCGACGGCGGCGCGAGAGGGTGTCGGGAATGGTGACGCCTTTCGATTGCGCGATGCGCGAACCGAGGATCTGTGCCACTTGGCCGAGGGCTTCGCTGTAGCGTTTTTCACGCATGGCGGGGCGAATTTCGCGCAGCATCCCGCCGAGGAACCCATCGGGGATGACGGCTTCGAGGCCGTAGCCTACTTCGAGACGCGTTTTGCGCTGGTCCATCGAGATGAGGAAGAGCACACCCTCGTTGGTGGCTTTGCCGCCGATGCCCCATTGGCGATAGAGGGCATTGGCCACATCGGAGATGGGCTCATCGTCGAGGGTGCGGACGGTGACGATGGCGATTTCGGCGTTGGTGGCTTCTTTGACGCGCCGGCAGTAGTTTTCGATCTGCACCTTGGAGGCGGGGTCGAGGACGCGGGCAAAGTCCGAGACGTGGCCCTCGGGTTGGAGGGACTTGACGTCGAGGGCCATCAGGCCGGCGGCCAGCAATGCGGCGATGCTGAAAAGGCGAGTCAAGATCTTTACGATATCAGGAGGCCAGTAGTTCGCGTTCGGCAATTACGCTATCGAGCGGGCCGAGCACGGTGACGGCGAGCTGTTCGGGCCGGAATGATTCGGCGGCGACGGCCAGCACTTCGTCGGCGGTAACGGCCTCCGTGAGGCGGACCATGTCGTCGAGCGTGTGGAAGCGATCGAAGTACATATACTGACGGGC
>JAYVUQ010000702.1:0-3006 GCA_043787785.1 Bryobacteraceae bacterium | reverse complement strand
GGCGTGCGCGCCGGCTTGGTGCGAGAGGTTACTCACAATCTCGTAGAGGTGATTCTGGCGGGCGGCCGGAGAGCCGGAAAGCCGGCCGAAGGTGGCGATACCGGAGATACTTACAGACGGGCCGGCGAGGTCAGTGGGAGGGGCGAGTAAGTCACTGCGGGTATATTGAGCCCGCGTTTCGTTGACGGTGCGGGGAGAGAGCGTCAGGATGTTACTGACAGCGATAGTATGGTCGGCATTGTCGAGGCTGGACGAAGCACTCGCGGCGCTGAGGGCGCCGGCACCGCGAGAATTTGAGCTAGTGGAATCGTAGAGACTGTAGCGAACGCTGAACTGATCGCGGGCGCTGAACTGGTGATCCATCTTGGCCAGGACATTGGTGAGATGGACGGGGTTGGGATAAATGCCGGTGGTGGGGCGAAGGCCAGAGAAGCCGACTGCGTTGAGCCAGTCGTTGATGGCCGCAAGATTGGCGGGCGCGATGGTGATGAGTCCACTTTGGTTTAATTGACGCTGTTCAAAATCGCTAAAGAAAAAGGTACGGTCACGTCGGACGGGGCCGCCGAGGCTAACGCCATATTGGGCCTCGGTGGAGGGTAGTTTGGCATTCGAAAGCGGATTAGCAGCGTTCAGCCGCTGATTGCGGAAGTAACCATAAAGGTCAGCGTGGATGAGGTTGGTGCCGCTTTTCGTGACGACGTTGATAAAGCCGCCGAGAGCGCGGCCGAGTTCTGCCTGCGCGCCGGAAGTGACTACTTGAAACTCCTGGACGGTATCGAGGCCGTAGAAGACGCCACTCAATCCAGCGGCATCATCGTTCGCCGAAAGCCCGTCCACGACGAAGTTATTGGAGAGATTCCGCTGGCTGCCAACGGAGAGTCCTTGACCGGGGACGGCCGAGGTTTCGGCGAATAGCTGGTTACTGCCCGTGGTCGTGGGGGAGACACCTGGAATGAGTAAAGCGAGATCAAGAAAGCTGCGGCCGTTGAGGGGTAAGTTCTTCACCTCATTCTCACCAACGGTGCCGGATTCTCACCAACGGTGCCGGCAATCTGGCTGCGGGCGGCCTGCAGTAATGTCGCCTCGCTTTCCACAGTAACTTTCGTTTCTGCGGTGCCAACGGTGAGCGCGAATGCTATTTCGTAAGCACCGCCCGTATTCAGAGTGAGAAAGCGGACAGAGTCGGCGAAGCCCAACTGCCGCACCTTTACTTCATAGGGACCAATCTTGAGGTAGGCAAAACGGAACCGCCCTTCGCGATCAGTCAAGCTGGTCTGCGGTATGTTGGTGTCGACACTGCGCGCAGTAACTGCTGCTCCCGAGATTACCGCACCACTGGGATCAACGATTCTTCCGCTGACGCTGGCGTGATGCACGGTCTCTTGCGCATTCAGAATGCAGGAAAGAGTGGCAATGAAGTAGAACTGACGAAACATGGGCTTTCTCCTCGAAAACACTGGGCAGAAAAAGGACGGCTGGCTTCATGACAACAACGCAGCGGCCCGTTAGAGGATTTATGATTAGGAGAGGAGACTTGGGGGGCCGCGCTTTTGGCGCGCGGTATGAAAGGAAATGCGGGCACGGGCTTCAGCCTGCTGAGGGGTTGACAGGTGAGCGATCAAAGTGACAACGGCGACTCCTACGGGCACCGGCAGAAGGGCCTTGGCCACGGCTGGAGTAACGCCACCCTTGCCGTAGAGCCCGCAGCGAACTTCGGCGCGCCACGCGGCGCTGGACGATGAGGAAGCGGATCTCCGCTTCATCCCGCAGCCGTGTTTGCCGTCACGGCGACAGCAGGGAGGCAATTTGGCCGCTTCGTCGCCAGACCACGCCGGGGCCGTCAGCGTGAAGCCGAATAGCAGAAGCAGCAAAATGGAAGCAGCGCGTTGCAGAATTTAACTCTACAACATCTGGTAGACTCATGGCCGGAGACATCCTGTGAAGCATACACGGCGGCAGATTTTTGAAAATTGCATTAGTCGCGGACTGTTAGTATCCGCCCTACCCTTGTCGCAGATCCAGCTCTTATCCGCCTGGGAAGAGGGCGAAGCGAAGGCAGCCCTACCGACGCCGAAAGATGTATTGGGCCCCTTTTTCAAGAAGGGTGCGCCGGACTTACGCGTACTTCATAAGGCGGGGTCACCCGGTTTTCCGCTCCACGTGGCGGGAAAGGTGACGAACACGCGAGGCGAGAAGGTGCCGGGTGCGCGGATAGAGATCTGGCAGGCCGACCACGCTGGCATCTATGACCTGGAGGGCTTTCGTTACCGGGCCGCCCTGATCACGGGTGAGACTTCCGACTATGCCGTAGAGACGATTATGCCGGGCCATTACGATGACCGGCCGGCGCAGCATATTCACTACATGATTTCTGCTCCCGGGCACCGCACGTTGATCACGCAGGCCTATTTTGCTACTGATCCGTTCTTTGACGGCGATCCGGACAAGAACTACGGCAAGCGGTCGATCGTGAAGCATCGCGAGTTGATCCGGACGGTGACTTTGATGGAAGCGCCGGGAACGCCGAGAGCTGCGATCTCGTTCGACATTTGCCTGGAGAAGGCCTGATGCCAGTGGACCGGCTGATTCAGAGCGAGGCAGAAGTACAGACCGTGGCGTTTACGTCCGAAGGGGCCTCCATCGTGGGGGCTTGCCGCGACCGGAAGGTGCGCGTGTGGGACTTGGCTCAAGGAACCGTGAAGCAGACGCTGAGCTTAGAAGACGGCGATCGCATGGCCGAACTGCCGAATGCCAGCGACGTATTGGCCACACTAAGCAAGGAAGGCCAGATTCAGACCTGGAACCTGCAAACCGGTAAGGTGGGGATTCGTTTACCGGGTTCGACGCCGCAGACAGGGGATGTAGCGGTTTCGCCGGATCGTCGTTACTTAGTCAGTAGCAACGGTACGGCGAGCAATGGCAGTGAGGAAACGGTGCACATTTGGGAAACCGATGGGCGGGAGCGCGCATCCGTACCGGGCGGCATCGGCGGTACGGCGGCCTTTG
>JAYVUQ010000701.1:0-6501 GCA_043787785.1 Bryobacteraceae bacterium | reverse complement strand
GAGGGCTAGTTTGACGGCGGTAAGGGCACATGCCGCAAAGGGTGGGGGACGACACTGGACCAGTTGGTGGCGTATATGAAGCGGCTTTAGGCCTTGGGTTTGCGGAAAGGTTTGCGGAAGATGGCGAGGCTGCTGAGGAAGGCGCCGACGGCGCCGACGGTGAGAGCGATGATCCAGTAGAACTGTTCGGGGCTTTCAAAACGAAAGGGCAGCCAGAAGAAGCCGCGCACCATGAGGAAGGCGAGGGCAAGGCTGGTGAGGGGAAGCAGGTAAGGGAACTTGCCGGAAGCGTGCAAGACGCAGGCGACGAAGCCGAGGGCGGAGATGCGGAGGAGCCAGGAGACGAGCTCCTCACCGGTCCAGGGGAGCATTTCGAGCTTGACGCTGGTGGTACCGGAGTACCAGGAAACAAAGCCGATGCCGCCCAGAAGGATGGTGACTGCGAAGTGGTAAAGGTTGGCGTAGGCAATGAGTAGCAGCCGCAAGAATTTCAATGCATCTTCTCCTGTAAACGAAAACACCCAGTCTACCAAGCACAGCCTGCCGATGTGAGGACATTTCGCACATGGATTCGCCAGGACGGCTAGAATCGTGATAGGCTCAGCTACTTTCTGTTTATATGGCCGCTCACTCTCATCTCGGCGCGCGATCGATCGAAGTTCTGCATTCGATTGTGCAGAGCTATATCGAAAACGGGGAGCCGGTGGCGTCCAAGAACATTGTGTTGAAGAAAGAGTCCTTGCGGGCGTTGAATACGACGCAGGGTTCGCTGAGCGCGGCGACGATTCGCAACATCATGCAGGAGTTGACCGAAGAAGGGTATTTGGCGCAGTCGCATGTGTCGGCGGGACGAGTGCCGACGCGAAAAGCCTTTCAGCACTATGTGGAGAGCCTGGCGACGGGGCGGGTGCTGAATGCCGAACTGGACCGGTTGCGGGCGGATTTGCGGAAGGCGCAGACGGTGGAAGACCACGTGGAGCGTACCTCGCATGTGCTGAGCGAAATGTCGAAGACGATCGCCATCGCGGCGGCGATTCCGGCTTCGAGCCAACGCTTGGACACGGTGGAACTGCTATTACTGCCCGACCGGCGGGTGCTCATGATCATCGTCACCGGCGACCGCATGGTGCGCAACCGCATTGTGGGCATCGATAGCAAGGTATCGCAGGATGAGTTGCAGCGAATCCGGAATTACATTAACCAGAACTTCAGTGGCTGGATGCTGGACGATGTGCGGCGCGAACTGGAGCGGCGTTTTGAGCAGGAGCAGGCCACCTACGACGTGATTCTGAAGACGCTAACGCAGCTTTACAACAAGGGGCTGCTGGACCTTACCTTAGTGCCGGAGATTCATCTGGAGGGCACGGCGAATCTGGTGGGGCTGGACGTGAGCCTGACGCATGAGACGCTGCGGGAGCTTTTTAAAGCACTGGAGCAGAAGAAGCGGATTTTGCAATTGCTGGACCGGTTTTTGGAGACACCATCGGGGGAAGTGGCGATCCAGGTGGGGCTGGCGGAGTTACACCCGGCGATGGCGGATTTGTCGTTGATTGGGGTGACGGTAACGTTGCCGAGCGGGATGGAGACGAAGTTGGCGGTGCTGGGCCCGTTGCGGATGAATTATGGGCGGGCGTTGTCGGCGGTGAAGCATGTGGGGCGGGCGCTGAACGAGCTACCCGAATAGCGGGTTTGCCGAAGGGGTGCGAAATTTCGCACAATAGGAAGTGACTATGCGGCGTTGCGTCTGAATTGACGGGAGCGCGCGACTTCGAGCGAGGACCACAACCGTAGTGAACGAAGACAACTGGCCGGACGACCGGGATCCGTTGAATGACGCGATCTCCCTGGACGACCCTCTTTACCAACTTACCGCCCTGACCGAGGAACGGGATCGTTTGTTGTTGGAACGTAACGATCTGATGGACCGGCTGGCGCGGCGGGCGGCCGAGTTCGATAACTACCGCAAGCGCATTGAGCGGGAGCGGGCGGACTTAGCCCAATATGCGGGCATGAACACGGTGGGCGATCTGCTGCCAGTGCTGGACGATTTCGAGCGCGCGCTGCGCGTGGAAACGTCGGACCGGGAGTATGCCAAGGGCGTGGAGTTGATTCAGCAGCGTTTTAGCGACGTGCTGAAAAAACTGGGGCTAGAGGCAATTTCGACCGAGGGACAGTTATTTGATCCAAATATTCATCAGGCGATTGAGATGGTGGAGAGCGATAGCGCCCCTGACCAGTCAATCCTGGCCGAGTATGCCTCGGGTTACAACTTCAAAGGGAAAATGCTGCGGCCGGCGATGGTGAAGGTTGCGGTGCGTAAGTAAAGTGATAGGGGATTGTCGTTGACTCAGCAGGATTATTACGAAATTCTCGGCGTGCCGCGCAATGCCGATGAGCAGGCGTTGAAAGCGGCTTACCGGAAATTGGCGATGGCGCATCACCCGGATCGGAACCCGGGCGATGCGGCGGCGGAGGAGAAGTTTAAGGCGGCGGCGGAAGCCTATAGCGTGCTGAGCGACGGGCAGAAACGCGCGGCATATGACCGGTATGGCCATCAAGGCGTGTCGGGTGCGGCCGGCAATGGCGGCGGGTTTGACCCGAATGCGTTTACTGACTTTAGCGACATCCTGGGCGATTTTTTCTTTGGCGGCGGGGGGCGGCAGCGGCAGCAGCGGTCCCGGTCTGGCGATGACTTACGCTATGACCTCGAGATCGGCTTTGAGGACTCGATTCGGGGCACGCAGGTGGATATCCAGGTGCCGATTCTGGAGCCTTGCGGGCGTTGCGAAGGGACCGGCGCGGAGAAGGAAGACGGCTTAACGACTTGCCCCACTTGCCGCGGTAGGGGCGAAGTGGCCTATCAACAGGCGTTTCTGACGATTCGGCGCACGTGCGGCACTTGCAACGGGCGCGGCAAGATCGTGCGGCGGCCCTGCAAGGAGTGCAAGGGCGAGGGGCATCGGCGGGTGAACCGCAAGCTGAAGGTGACGATTCCGGCGGGCGTGTCCGACGGCATACAGTTGCGGGTATCGGGCGAAGGGCAGCCGAGCATGCATACCGGCGGCGAGCCTGGCGATTTGTACGTGGTGCTGCGCGTGAAAGAGCATCCGATCTTCGAGCGGCAAGACTATGACCTGCATTGCACGGTGCCGGTGAACATTGCGCAGGCGGTGCTGGGCACGGAGATCGATCTGTTGACGTTCGATGGCTTGGAGACGATTAAGATTCCGGAGGGCACGCAGCCGGGAACGCAACTCCGGATCCGGGGCAAGGGCGTGCCGCGCCTGACTGGCAACACGCGAGGGGACCTGTTTGTGCATATCGAAGTGCGCATTCCGGACAAGTTGTCGCGCGACCAGAAGAAGCTCTTTGAGCAACTGGCCGAGACTTTACCGAGCGAGAATGACCCGGAAGAGAAGGGTCTTTTGGACAAGGTAAAAGATTACTTCATGTAGACTAGGGCTAGCGATGCGCATTGTTCCGATGATTGCCGTGGCGGTGCTGTACTTGGGGCTGGGCCTAGTGTTGGGCTTGGGGCTGGGCCTGATGGCGCAGGACAAGTAGAAGGTGCCCAAACCCCCCGATATGGAAGTGGTGACGGCGACGGCCCGGCGGTCTGGCGACGCCATTCATTTCGATGGTACGGTACGCAACACCGGCACCAAACCACTGGAAAGAGTACTGATCCTGGTGGACGTGTTCGCACCGAACCACAAGCCCATGGTGCAGCGGAAGAGTGCGCTGGAGCCGGAGTATCTGGCCCCCGGTGACGAGGCGGACTTTCACTTGGCGATGCCGGATCCGGGGCAACTGGTGGCGTTTGAGCTGCAGGCCGAGGACGGCAAGGCCAAGGAATTGCGCGTGGCGAAGAATGGTCCGTTCCCGATTGAGTAACTGTTGATTTTTCAGTAGGTTGCACGAAAAGTCGCCTAATTTTAGGACAGTTTACAAGTGGAAATCCAGTTTTCTGAAACGAGATTCCAACGTTGATACGTCTGAGGGCACATGGCGAGCGGAGCGACTCACATGACAACAATCACAACAACAACACACACCGACAACACGGTTCCTCAGGTCTACCATGACGAACACCTCTCGATTGATTCGAGCCACGAGGCAGTGGTACTGGATCAGGAGAAGTTGATTCTGACGCGGAAAGAGTACCAATTGCTGACCATGCTCGCGGCAAATGCCGGCCGGGTGATGCCACGCGAATACCTACTCGAGAAGATTTGGAACTATGGCAAGGGCATCCGGACGCGCACGTTGGACGTACACATTCGCCGGCTTCGCCGTAAGCTGGGCAACGCGGGAGACCGTTACATTGAGACCGTATTCGGGGTAGGATACCGGTTCCGCGCCTCGCACGAGCAGACATTTTTCCGGCATTTGAACCCTGCGTTTGCTGCTGGCTTTTAGAGACCGCAACTACCTCCTTAACGCAGGGAGTCCCCATCCGGGTCGGGTGGGGACTTTTTGTTTGGACATGCGGTTGGACGGAGTGCCAGCACCGGGGCGGAGACTATCACCACGGGCGATGGCAAGTGGGCTTGCTCTTGACTCGCTGAACCCCGCAGACTTCGTTTTCTCGACGAGGTCCGGCTCTATTGCTTGGAGGTGAGTCCCGGTTACTTCTTGGTTACCCGCATCGAGACGCGGCGGTTCTTTTGGCGTCCATCTTCGGTGATGTTCTCGCCCACCGGAAATTGCTCACCGTATCCTTCGAAGCCAATCGCGCCGGTTCAATCCCCATCTTTACCAGTTCGCCGACCACGGTGGCCGCGCGATCCGCCGATAACTTCAGGTTGAGAGCTTTATCGCCGGTGTTATCGGTGTAGCCGCCGAGCTTCAGCAGGCGATCGGCCGCGCCGGGCGACCTGTTCAAACGCAAGTTCCCCAACGGCATCGAACTCTCCATTCCTAAGCTGGATGTTGAAAACCATCGCGAGGTCTTCGCCTGTCTGCGGTCCTGACTGTTACGCTGGTTGGCATGCGATTTCTTCTGATTCTTAGTGTGCTGCCGATTCTGCAAGGACAGGTGGATGTCTCCGCATTGAACGCTTGGCGGCAAGTGCATGAGCGAGACATCCTGCGCGAGTTTATCCCCCTGATTGAGATCCCCAATCGCGCTTCGGACGCGGCCAATATCCGCCGCAACGCTGACCTGATCCTGAACATGATGCAGCGGCGCGGCATCGTCACGCAGTTACTCGAGCTGGAGGGCGCGCCGCCCGTGGTGTTCGGCGAAATTAAGACGCCGGGGGCCCAGCGCACGCTGATCTTCTATGCCCACTACGACGGCCAACCAGTGGACCCTCGTGAATGGAGTTCGCCGCCTTGGAAAAGTGTCCTGCGGGACACGAAGGGACAGGAACAGGATCCGAATGCGGCGGCTCTCGACCCGGAGTGGCGGCTCTATGCGCGCTCCGTCTCCGACGACAAAGCGCCGATCATGGCGTTGCTGGCGGCGCTCGATGCCATGAAGGCTTTGGGCATGGCGCACCAGGCAAATCTGAAGTTTTTCTTCGAGGGCGAAGAAGAGGCTGGTTCTTTGCACTTAGAACAGTTTGTGCAAAAGTATAAATCCTTACTCGCGGGCGATGTCTGGCTGATTTGCGACGGACCGGTGCATCAGAACCGGCAGCCGTCCCTCTATTTTGGCGTGCGCGGCACCACGACGATGGAGATTACCGTCTTTGGCCCTAAGCGCGAGTTACACAGCGGGCATTATGGCAACTGGGCGCCCAACCCGGCCATGATGCTATCGCGCTTGCTGGCCACGATGACCGATGGAGAGGGTAAAGTATTGGTGGCCGGCTTCTATGACGACGTTACACCGATGACGGCGGCGGAGCGCAAGGCCCTACTGGCCGTGCCCGCAGTGGACGAGGTGTTGAAGGAAGAACTGGGCCTCGTTAACACCGACGGCAACAATGCGCGACTCGTTGAGCGGTTAATGCTTCCCAGCCTGAACGTGCGCGGCCTGGAGAGCGCGGGCACTGGCGCGAACGCCCGGAATGTCGTTCCGGCCAAGGCCGTCGCGTCGCTCGACCTCCGCTTAGTAAAGGGTAACGACCATCGGCGGCAAGTGGAAAAAGTGAAGGCGCACATCCGGCAGCAGGGTTACTATGTCACCGCCGCTGACCCCACCGATGAAGAGCGGCGTAAATACTCAAAGATCGCCAAAGTTACTGGACGCGAAGGTTACAACGCGGTGCGCACCAGCATGGACTTACCGGTCTCCCGCGAAGTGATCGCCACCCTGCGAAAGACTTACCCGCAATTGGTGCTCTCGCCTGGCTTAGGTGGAAGTGTGCCGCTCTGGGTATTTGAGAAAGAACTGCGCACGCCCCTCATCGGCGTGCCGATTGTGAATCACGACAATAGCCAGCACAGCTTCAACGAGAACCTGCGCTTGGCGAACCTATGGCAAGGCATCGTCACGATGGCGACACTGTTAGCGATGCGTTGAGGGCGACAAACGCTATTTGAGCTTCTTTA
>JAYVUQ010000700.1:0-5353 GCA_043787785.1 Bryobacteraceae bacterium | reverse complement strand
GGGCCTTCCGCGTGGGCGGCAATACCTTCCGCGACAACACGCTGTATCCGGCCCAGAACTTCGCGGCGGGGGCGATCCCCGCAGGGCTGGACGTTGGCTCGCAGTTTGAACCGAGCCGGGAGTTCAACCGCTGGCAGAACTACCGGCCGGATACCGCCATTCCGCTGCACCGCATCACATTCAACGGTGTCGTGGATGTGCCAGTCGGCAAGGGCCGGCGATTCCTGGGCAACAGCAACAAGTTCGTCAACGCCGTGCTCGGAGGTTATCAGATGGCGTTCGTCGGCACCGTGGTCTCGCAGTCGTTCCAGGTGGCCAACTCGAACTTCGGCGCCATTAACCCCATCACGCAGTACAAGAACGCCGCGCCGGTGACCGATTGCCGCTCCGGCGTCTGCCGTCCCGCCTACATGTGGTTCAACGGCTACCTGGCGCCCACGGTGATCAACTCGCCCACCGGCGTCCAGGGCGTTCCCTCGGACTACAAGCCTTACTTGGCCCCGATCAATAATACGCCGGGGACGCCGAACTTCGGCAACAACAACGTTTCCGTTCCGCTGAGCAACGGCCAACTGGTCACCACTGGCTATTCTCCCGGCCCGGCCGGCGTTAACCCTTACAACTCCGGCGTGCTGCAAGGTCCTAAAAACTTCCAGTCGGACATCTCCATTTACAAGGAGTTCGTCGTGCGGGAACGCTTCAAGCTGCGTTTTAACGTCGACGCCTTCAATGCCTTCAACATCCAGGGTCTGACCAACCCCGGCTCGAGCGATGGGATACAGCAACTGCAGAGCTCTTACTGGACGCCCCGGCAGATCCAACTGACGGGCCGCTTCACCTTTTGAGGTGAGCAGCTTCACGACAGATGGCGGGTTACAGTAGAAGGAATGAAGATTCTGCTGATCGCCGTTTTGGCCGTGGCCACCTTGCCCTTCCTAGGCATCGCTCAGGATGCGAAGGCTTTTCTTGGCCGTTGGGACTTTACGGTGACGCCAACGAATGGCGCGCCTTATCCACAATGGATGGAATTGCGAGAAAAAGACGACAAGATCGAAGGGCGGGTACAGCCGCAGGGTGGCGGCTGGCGTCCGATTTTGGGGGCAAAACTAGAGAGCGGCAAATTAGTAGTCGCCATTTCGGCGGGCAAGAAAGGGCCCAACGTAAACTGGGAACTCACCGCATCCTCGCCTAACCAGTTGAGCGGTGTGGAGAAATTGGGTGACGCCGATGGACCGCGGCTGGCGGGCGTCCGGGCACCTAAGTTGGATCGCCCGATGCCCAAGGCTTGGGGCAAGCCGCAGCCCATCTTCAATGGCCGTGACTTGAGCGGCTGGGAGCCGATCGGGAACGCGAGTAACAACAGGTGGATCGCTCGCGATGGCGAACTGGTGAATGACAACCCGGAGAACAGCGGCACTTCGCGGGCGGCCAACCTCAGGACCACCGCAAAGTTCCAGGACTTCAAGCTGCACATCGAAGTGAACTGTCCGCCCACTGGAAATAGCGGCATCTACTTGCGCGGCCGCTACGAAGTGCAGGTGGGCACGGAAGGTGGTAAGCTGCCGGACCATGAGATGGGCGCCATCTACAGCCACTATCCGCCGCCCGTCGGCGCGGAACTGGCCCTGGGCAAGTGGACGACGTTCGACATTACTTTCGTCGGCCGGCATGTGACGGTGCTGCGCGATGGCAAGCTGTACCACAACAACGTCGAGATCCCTGGCCCCACGGGTGGGGCGCTGGATAGTAACGAAAGCGAACCGGGCCCCTTCTTTCTGCAGGGCGATCACCACGGCGTCATCCGCTATCGCAATCTGACGGTGGCGTTGCCGAAGAATTAAGTCTTACGCGGCGGGGGGCCTAATGCTCCGGAATCTCACAGCTGGGATAACTCGCCAGCATGCCGCCGCCTTTGAAGCCCAGGGTTTGAGCCAGGCCAATCTCGGACGTAAAGTAACCATCGCAGGTTAACGCCTTGGCGAGGCGGAAAAAACGCTCCGGCATGGTCTTCACGCGGCCTTTATCCAACACGTCCGAGAGTGGAGTAAGAACCGCGACGCGGGCAGCTTGGTCCTGAATGGCAAAGCCCTGGCCAGCCAGCCAGGCCAAGCCGTCACGCATCAGCTTGCGGTGTTCGGGATTCGCCGCCACCACTAAGTCGATATACCCGGGCACTCCGGCCTGGGTGGCTCCGGGCGTTTCGGTATCGGGAATCAAGACATCCGTCAGCACCGATAGCAACGCGTATTCGGCTTCCGTAAAGTACTTACGGGGGCCGGTGGAGGCTTGCGCACCGGGCGTATGTCCGGCGTGAGGTTCGGCGTGCTGGCCGTAGAGTTCGTTTCCGGAATAGGGAAACGTACAAGTGGCGCTGATGGCACCGATAATTTTGAGGGTTTCGCGACGCTCGGCCATGTTACAGTTCTCCTTTTTTGAGGCGCGCAGCTAAGTGCTCCGCGGTGCGAGCCGCTAGAGCCATCATGGTGTGGGTGGGGTTCTTTTCGGAAGCCGACGGAAATACACTGCCGTCGACAACATACAAGTTACTAATATCGTGCGTGCGGCAATTGCGATCCACCACGCTCGTTTTTGGGTTACTCCCCATGCGGCAACCACCTAACTCATGGTTGGGGCGCGGCTCGGTGCTGACATCCAGAATTTCGCCGCCGGAAGAGCGGACGATTTCCCTGCCCCAGGTGGTCATGTCGTTAAAGATCTTCCAGTCGTTATCGCTCCAGTGAAGCTCGCGCATGACTTCGGGCAGTCCCCAAGCGTCAAGCGATTTCTCGTCCAAGTAAATGCGGCTGCGGCCATCGGGAATTTTCTCGCCATAAGGCGACCAGACAACAAAGGCGGGGTAAGCCTCCTTGACGGCATTTTTGAAGTCAGCGCCGAAGCCGGGGAACTTACGAGCCCAGCCGATGCCGCGCCGGTTCTGATAGCCGAATTGTGCGCCAAAGCTGCGCGCATAGCCGCGGGTACGCGTGTGCATGAAGGAGGGCTGGTAGGCATGGTCGAGGAAGCCTTCGTCGTTGCCGACCGGCTTGCCCTTCAACTGAGTGAGCAGAAACTCAATGCCGCCGGTGAAGTGCGGGATGAAGTGTTGTCCCACTTGCCCGCTGGAATTGGCCAAGCCGGTGGGATAGCGGCGCGACTTGGACATTTGGAGTAACCCGACACTTTGGACGCAGGCGCAGGAGACAACGACTGAGCGGCCACGAATCTCGCCTTGTTTCTTCGTCAATCGGTCAATGGTGGCGACGCCAGTTACCTTATTCTCAGCGGAGACCATCACCTCACGGGCCAGGGTGTCGCTGAAGAGCGTCAACTTGCCCGTTTGGCGCATGGCGGGGATAATATGTACGTCGTAGGAATTATATTTGGCGGTAACATCGCAACCAGCCATGCAATTGCCACAGTAGTGGCACGCTGGACGGTCGGACTTGGCTTTCGTCAGCGTGGACTTGCGCACGTGAATAATCTTCACGCCCAATTTGGCCGCGCCGCGTTGCAGCAGGACATCGCTGCATTTGAGGGGCACCGGCGGCAGGAAGATGCCGTCCGGCAAGTCAGTAAGGCCATCGAGGTTACCGCAGACACCTACTTCGCGCTCGATGCTGTCGTAGTGCGAAGCGAGATCGGCATAGTCGATGGGCCAGTTTTCGCCGGCCCCATCGTCCCAATCTTTACCCTTAAAGTCGCGCTGGGAGAAACGCCAGGCGACGGCATTCCAGGTTTGGCTCTTGCCACCGGCGCCGCGGGTGCGTTGCGAGTCCATGCCGGGCTTGCCGGGCTTCATGGTGGGAATGTGCCGGTTGGCGAACTCGAAGGGCATGGCGTGGGTATTGAAGTCGGTGCGGGTGTTGAGTTTGGGTCCGCCTTCAATCAGAGCTACGTCGACCCCTTGCCGGGCCAGTCGCGCGGCGAGCGTGCCACCCGAGGCTCCAGAGCCAACTACGACGACGTCGAAGACTTTTTGCTGTGCCATAAGCCTACTACGTGTATCACATGGCCGCCCACCATGGTCTGCGAGAATAAGACGGTGAAGGTTCTAGCGATCATCCTGATTGTCGCCAATCTGCTGGCGGCGCAAACGGCAAAGAAGTCGGCGCTCGACAAGGCGACCTTGGAGGCGTACGTGCGCCACTTGGTTCCCTACCCCGCGCAGGTGAAGATTGAGGTGGGCGACCCGGCGCCCAGTGCGCTCGCCGGGTTCAAACAGGTGCGCGTGCTGGCCTCCGTCGGTGAACGCTTTAAGCAGCATGTCTTTGAAGTGTCGGCCGATGGCCAGCGCTTCTTTGAGGCGACCGTGCATGACATCGGGCAGAACCCATTCGCGGCCGACTTAGCCAAGCTAAAGACAGAATTTCAGCCGTCGCTCGGCACGGCCGGGGCACCAGTAACGTTGGTGTTGTTCAGCGACTTTCAGTGTACATATTGCCGGGAACAAAGCCGGCTTTTGCGCGAGCACCTGCTGAAGGAGTTTCCCAAGGACGTGCGGCTCTACTTTAAGGACTATCCGCTGGAGCAGATTCATCCCTGGGCACGTGCCGGCTCGATCGCCGCCCGGTGCGTGTTCCGGCAAAATGCGCCCGCCTTTTGGGATTTTCACGACTATCTCTTCGACAAACAAGCGGACTTCACGCCGGCCAATCTGAAGGAGAAGTCCGTCGCTTGGGTGAGCACCAAGGGGCTCAACGCGGCCCAGTTTGCGATTTGCTTCGACACGAAGGCTACGGAAAAGGAGATCGAGGCCAACCTCACCGACGGCCGGGCCGTGCAGGTGAACTCGACGCCTACCCTGTTCGTCAATGGCCGGCGGCTGAGCGGCGTGCTGGAGTGGCCGAGCATGAAGACAGTAATCGAACTGGAGATTGGCTATCAGCAAGCGAACTCCAGCGATGCGGCCTGTTGCAGCGTAGAACTGCCGGCGCCTTTTGCGCCGAAGAAGAAATAGCATGAAGCGAATTCTCATCTTTTGCCTGTGGGCCTTACCCGCCGCCGCAGCCAGCAACTTAATCAACGCGGAGCGGTATCTCGAAAACATCAAATACCTGGCCTCACCGGAGTTGAAAGGCCGAGCCACCGGAAGCGCCGAAATTGAGAAGGCAGCCCGATACATTGCGGGTAATTTCGAGCGTTTCGGCTTAGTGCCCGCAGGCAGCAACAAGGGATATCTGCAGGCCTACAAAATTACTACCTCGTCGAAACTGGGTGGCAAGAACCTGCTGGCAGTGACGCTGAAGGGTAAGAACTGATGCGCCGGTCGGGCGGCGTCTGCACACGACGAGAGATCCTTTCCGAGGTGTGGGGAACCGACGGCGCGCAGAGCGGCAACGTCGTGGACGTGTAT
>JAYVUQ010000699.1:0-14028 GCA_043787785.1 Bryobacteraceae bacterium | reverse complement strand
CCACTCGAATCCGGTGATAATTTGGCGCAATCCCACGATTGCCGTGCGCAAGGGCGGTGGTCCCCGTGGTGTTGCTGGCACCGGTGTTCCCGGCGTCGCCGGTGTCGGCGCGGCCGGTATCGCCGCCAACGTAAACGGGCAATTGAAAGGCGCGCCACCGCCCGAGCTAGCCCAGCCCTTGCGAACCCTCCTGAGTGCAGATGCCCTCAAGCGGCTGAATTTCGGCTCCAGCCCCGACGGCACCCCCATCGGCTTCAACGACTTTGCCTCCACCGGCACGGTCTTCTTTGAAGTGACGGTGCCCGAAGGCGCTTTTGGCATTGAATTTCAGGTGGACGCACAAGTGGGCAAAGACCGCGATCAGGTCTTTCGCATCCTGTTCTCCGAGCGCGAAGACGGTGGGTCGCGCGGCATTCCCACCCGGGCCCTCGTCGGCGACCCCGAGAGCTCTGGCGGAAAGCGTTTTAAAGCCGGCGTCATAGAGATGGCCAAGTTGCTGCCCCCCAACTCGAACGGCGAAGCCTCGCCCGCCGACAAAGACCCGGTGCCGCTTCCCTTCGACAGCACCTTCAACGTGCCGGAGCACGACGAATACTTGCTGAAGGTGAAGTACATTCGCGATGATCGTTTCGTCGTCGATTACCTACTGGACGACGCCGCGCGCACCAAGCTGAACCAGGCCTGGGCCGACCTCTACACCTCCTTCGACTATCACGAAAATTACTTCCGCCTGCTGGCCCAACACTACAAGGTCGACCTCAAAGGGCAGCAGCTCGCCACCCTAACCAAGGCACAAATCGCCGCGCTCCCCGCCGAAATGCGGCCCTTCGTTCCCCCGCTTCTTTCGGAGTATCAGGAAGCCCAAGCCGCCATTGGCTCTGCCAATACCGGCCACGTGGAGGATTGCCTTAAGCTGGCCGCGCGTGCCTGGCGGCGTCCCCTCACTATCGGGGAACAGCAGGATCTCCGCGCTTTTTACATGCGTGTCTTCGCGGCCGAAAAGGATCATCGCCGAGCCATTCGCGCCCTGATCGCCCGCATCCTGGTGGCACCGGCGTTCCTCTATCGCGTCGAGCAGGCCAACGCGGTCTCACCCGCCCCCGGGGCTAAGCCTCTCTCCAGTTTTGAACTGGCTAGCCGCATCAGTTATTTCTTGTGGTCCTCCATTCCCGACGACGAACTGCTCCGCGCCGCCTCCGTGGGCGAGTTAAACCAGCCCGCCGGTTTGCAGCGCCAGGTGAAGCGCATGCTGGCCGATGCCAAGGTGCGCCGCCTGTCCACCGAATTCTTCGGCCAATGGCTTGGCTTCTACCACTTCGACGAGCACCGCGGCGTCGACACCAGCCGCTTCCCGGAGTTCACCAACCAAGTGAAAGAATCGATGTATGACGAGGCCGTCACTTTCTTTGAGCACATCATTCGCCAGAATCGCCCGGTGAAAGAACTGCTCAATGCCGACTACGCTTTTCTCAATCAGCCGCTCGCCAAACACTACGGCATTACCCAAACGGTGAAATCGAAGGACCAGCTCGAGCTGGTGCCCGGTGCCAATCGCTTCCAGCGCGGCGGGCTGCTGCGCCTGGGCGCCGTGCTCACCGCCACCTCGGCGCCGCTGCGCACCAGCCCCGTCAAGCGCGGCGACTGGGTGCTGCGCCGCATTCTAGGCACCGAGATTCCCCCCCCTCCGGCCAATGCAGGTGTGCTTCCGGCGGACGACAAGAACTTTGGTGGGCAAACCTTGCGGCAGAAGTTGGAGGCGCACAAGCGCAATGCCACCTGTGCCAGTTGCCACACCCGCATCGACCCCCTGGGTTTTCCCCTCGAGCGTTATGACTCCGTCGGCCGCTATCGCACCCAGTACGCCGATGGCAACGCCGTCGATGACGAAGGCGTGCTGGCCGACAAGACCCAAATTGCGGGCATCGATGGCCTGCTGAATTACTTACAAACGCAGAATCAAAAAGTGCTGCGGACCATGGCTTTTAAGATGGTGGGCTACGCCCTCGGCCGCACCGTACAGCCTTCAGACGAAGTGCTGATCGAACGCATGTCGCAGTTGGGCGCGAATGCCACCATCGCTGATTTGGCCACCGCCATCGTCAGCAGCCGTCAATTCCAGCATCGCGCGGCCCGCGAAGAACCGAAGCCCTCCCTAGCCCGTACCCTCAATCCGACTCCCGTAGGTGGTGGACAATGAATCCTTTGAAATCGAGACGTCATTTCTTGCGCGGCACCGGTGTGGCCCTGGCCTTACCGTGGCTCGAGTCGATGCCGCTGCTGGGTGCCGACGATAAGCCCAAGGCGTCTAACCAGCCGCCGCTCCGGTTCGCCACCATCTATTTCTCAAACGGCGTCGAGCCGGCGCATTGGTGGGCCAAGGGCGCCGGAGCCGGCATGACTTTCGGCAAGGCCGCCGAGCCGCTCGCACCGATCGCCGGGGACCTCGTCTTTCTGCGCGGTCTCTATCACCAGTCCGCTTTTGTGTCCAAAAGCCCGCACCTCGGCCGCATGAACCTGCTCTCCGGCGCGCCCGTCAGCCTTGACCCTAACGACATCCGTGTAGGCACGTCGTTCGACCAAATCCTCGCCAAGCAGCTCGGCGCCAACACCGCCATCCCCAGCCTCGTGCTCGGCATTGAGCCCAATGAACTGCGCCTCGAAGATGGCCTGTCGATGCTCTATGGCTCGGCCATTTCCTGGGCTTCTCCCACCAAGCCGGCCAGCAAAGAGATCTATCCCTCCCGCGCCTTCGACCAGTTAGTCGGCGATGGTAAGGGCAGTCAGTTGGATCGCAGCATTCTGGACGCCGTGCTCCAACAAAGCACCAGCCTCAAGCCCAGAATCTCCGGCGGCGACCAGAAGAAACTCGAGGAGTATCTCGAAAGCGTCCGCGACATTGAAAAACGCATTGCGCGCGCGTCGAAGGAAGAGCGCCTCGAAGGCTGGCGTCCCACTTTGAAGCAGCCCAACATGCCGCGCCCGGCCGACGAATTGCCGCAGGACGTGCCCGCCCACATGAAGCTGATGCTCGATATCATCGTGCTCGCCTTCCAAATGGACAAAACCCGCATCGTCAGCCTGATGCTCAACAATGACCTCTCGCAGATGAACTTCAAGTTCCTGCCCGGCGTGCGCGGGGCGCTCCATCTTGACCTCACGCACAACGGCAACGCGCCCGACATTGAGGCCATGTACTTGAAGACGAATCAGTACCACATGCAGCAATATACTTACCTGGTGCAGCGCATGAAGGCCATCGACGAAGGCGGCAGTTCGCTGCTCGATAACTCGATCCTGATGATGAGTTCGAACCTGCTCGACGGCAACACCCACAGTGCGGACGAGATTCCGGTGCTGCTCGCCGGCGGCAAGAGTGCGGGCTTAAAGGGCGGCCGCGTCCTCAGCTACATGGAGCGCGGCGACGCCAATCGCCAAGCCTGCAGCTTGTACTTGTCGCTCATGGACCGCATGGGAGTAAAGCTCGATCGCTTCGGCGACGCCGACCGCCGTCTCGCCGACGTTTGGGCCTAGCGCTAGTAGTGATACCGGCAGGCGTACACCACCAGCACTCCGTCTTTGGCGCCATACACCAGGCGATGTTCCTGGTCAATCCTGCGCGACCAGCATCCCGACAGATTGTGGCGCAGCATCTCCGGCTGGCCTATACCGTCGAATGCGTTGCGGTGAATATCCTGGATCAGCAGATTCACACGGCGTAACTTTGCCCGGTCGTTCTCCTGCCAGAACAGATAGTCGGTCCACGCTCGCTCCGAAAACTGAGTCTTCATTCCACGTCAATCAGTTCCCGCTCCGTCACCTCACCTCGTTCTACTGCCGCTATCGACGCCAGCAACAACTCAGCGTTCTTCGGGCTGCGAAGTAGATAGGCCGTTTCTTCCATGGATCGGTAGTCTTCCCACGACAGCACCACCACCGGCGGCGCCCCTTGCCGGGTCACCAGCACGGGATTGTGGTCTTCACAAACCCGGTCAGTCACTTCTGCCAAGTGGTTACGGACGTACGTATACGAAAGAGTCTCCATGCCATATTATCGTACATGTACACATTTCTGTCAATGAGGAGTCCACTCAGCCAGGGAGTTTATCTTCACCGCCTCATTTGGCTCGCAGAGCCGTGCCTTCCCGCAACTCGTCCGTCCCCCGCTTCACCACCACATCGCCCTCCGCCAGCGCGCCCAGCACCTCTACCAATTCGCCGCTCACCGCGCCGCGTTTCACATTCACGTATGTGGCTTTGCCGTTAGTGAGCCGAATGACGAAGGAGCGCTCCGTGGTGGTGACAACGGCCGTGGGCGGCACCAGCAAAGAGGGCTTGCCCTGGCGTACGGGCCATTGCAACTCGGCATACATGCCCGGTGCCAGGCGTCCACCGCTATTGACGACTTCCAGTTCGATGGGCATGGTGCGCGTCTTGGGGTCCACCACCCGCGGCACCCGGGCGATCACGGCTCCGAAAGTCTCGCCGGGAAACGCCGGGACAGTGAAAGGAATGCGCACCCCGTAGGCGATGCCGCCCAAGTCGGCTTCCGGCACTGCGGCGATCAGCCGCAGCCGCCCCACTTGCTGCAACTTCACCAACGGGCCGGACTGTGGCCCGGCCAGCGCTCCAGGGTGCAAGTAACGGTCCGTAATCACGCCATCGAACGGTGCCTTCAGTTCCAAGTAATTCTTCACGTCCTCAATCGCGCGCACACTCGACTTACCCGCTTCAACAGAGCGCTCAAAAGACCGCACCACACTTCGCGCGGCCTCTACTGCTTTCTCCGCCAGCACCAGTTCATTGCCCGCAATTGCACCGGGCGTGGCGGAGGCAGCCTTCAACCGTTCGTAAGTCGCTTGGACCCCGAGTAACTTGGCTTCCGCCTCCGCCCGCTGCGCCTCGCTGGTCCCGATTCGAGATTTCGCCTCGGCAATCTGGGCGTCCATTTCCGGGGCGCTGAGCCGGGCAATCAACTCGCCCTTCTTCACCACTGCGCCCACATCCACGCGAATTTCCTCAACATAGCCTGCGACACGCGCCGTAAGGTCAACACTTTGGTAAGGCGTCATCTCGCCAGGCAACTTACGCACCTTATCGACGGGCTGGGCGACCACTTTGGCCACTTCAACCGTCACCTGCGCGCCAAGGCTCGCAACTAAGCTACTAACGAGGAGTAATATTTTCATAGAAACGGCTCTGGGGATCATCAGGGTCAAGCGACGCGGATTGTTTAGTGGCGCGGGATTGTAAGATGGCATAGAAGGCAGGCAGCACGGTGAGTGTGGCCAAGGTGGCCATGGCCAGGCCGCCCAGGACGGCACGGCCCAGCGGCGCGGTCTGTGCTCCGCCCTCTCCGCTACCCAACGCCAAGGGAATCATACCCGCCATCATCGCGGTGGCCGTCATGAGGATAGCGCGCAAACGCCCAGTCGCTCCCTCGCTCGCCGCCTCGCGCGCCGGCATTCCGTCACGGCGGGCCCGCTCCGCGAAGCTAACTAACAAAATCGAATTCGCCACCGCAATGCCCACCGCCATGATGGCGCCAAGAAATGATTGTATATTGAGCGTAGTGCCCGTCAGTTTCAACGCCAGTGCCGAGCCAAGTAATACTGCCGGCACGGTGGCTAAAATTGCCAGTGAAAGACGAAAGCTCTGGAAGTTAGCGGCGAGCAGTAGGAATATAGCCGCAATGGCCAATAGTAAACCAAACTTCAACCCGGCGAGCGTCTCGTTGAGCGGTGGAATTTGCCCGGCGATACTGACGGTGATGCCCTTGGGCGGTTCGCCCGCGCGAGCTACGGCGGCTAATACCTCCGGCGCGATATCGCCCAAAGCCACGCTGTGCAAGTTCGCCGTTAGCGACAGCGCCCGTTGCGAATTGTAACGGGTAAGCTCGCCCATCGCCGTTCCGTTTTTGAAAGTAGCAATATCGCCCAACAGCGGGCGCGAACGCCCATCGCGCATGACGGGTAACTCTTCCAGGTCCTTCACTGCGGCGATACGATGTTGCGGAATTTCCACCTGTAACTGAAAGCCGTTGCCCGAAACGGGGTCGCGCCAGTAATTTGCTTCCACGAAGCGCGAGGACGAAGTCGCCGTCATCACGCTTTTCATTACATTCGACATGGTAAGACCAAACTGCGCGGCGCGATCACGGTCCACGTTAATTTCCACCGTCGGATAGTCGGTCGCCTGCACATATTGTAAGTCGCGCAAGTCGGCGATCTTCGCAAGTTCCAGCCGCACTTTCTCCGCATGCGTCTTAATGGCGGGCAATGGCGCACCTTGCACGGCCACTTCGATCGGCGTGGGCGAGCCGAACGACATTACCTGAGAGATAATGTCACCCGCCTCAAAGCTCAGCTTCACCTTCGGCATTTCAGCGGCGAAACGGGCGCGCAGGCGTTCTTTCAAGGGCTCGCCCGTTAGCTTCGCCGTTGGCTTCAAGGCCACGGTCAATACGGCCTCCTGCGGCCCCGCCGTCCACAATTGAATCGTGGAGACCGGATAAGAAGCGGGCTGCGTGCCAATAAAGCCAATCGAAATCGCCACCTCGCCCGCCTCCGCTTTGATTAGGTCAAGAGCTTTCAACGCTACTAACTCGGTGCGCTCAATGCGCGTCCCCGTGGGCGCGCGCAAACGCAAGCGAAACTGCAGCGGATTCGCTATCGGAAAGATCTCGACGCCCAGCGTAGGCAATAGAAACAGGAGCGTGGCAGCGCTGGCGATTAAGTAAGTGCCGGCTACGGGCCAGCGCAGTGCGAGTACTAAGTCCAGGTAGCGCCGGTAGAGCCGCGTGACCGCACCTTCGCCACTGTGGCTGCCGGGCTTCATGAGTATCGTGGCTAGCGTGGGCACCAGCGTCGACGAGAGAACATAGGAAGCGATCATGGCGAAGCCAACCGCCATCGACATGGGCACAAACAACTGCCGGCCCACGCCGGTCATAAAGAAGCTGGGGATAAAGACCGCCAGCACGCACAACATAGAAAGCAGTCGCGGCAACGCCGTGCGCTGGCACGCATCCACCACCGCCCGCGCCCGCGTCGCGCCGCGCGCCATCTGCGCGTGGATGTTCTCAATTTCGACGGTTGCTTCATCCACTAACACACCTACTGCCAAGGCCAGCCCGGCCAAGGTCATGATGTTGATAGTCTGCCCAAAGGCAAAAAGCAGAATCAACGCAGCCAGCAACGAAACCGGGATCGTGATCATCACGATCAATGCGCCTCGCCAGTCACGCAGAAACAACAAGGCCATTAGTCCAGTGAGTAAGGCGCCCAATACGCCTTCTGTGGCTAGATTCTTCAGTGCCGCTTGCACATAGACCGATTGGTCAAACTCGACGCGCACCTCCACATCGTCTGGCACTACCTTGCGGAAGGTCGGGATGTTCTCCCGCACGCGCTGAATTACATCGAGCGTCGAAGCCTGCGCCCGCTTCGTAATCGGGATATACACTGTGCGCTTGCCGTTGACGTGCGCATAGCCAGTAACCACATCGGTGCCATTCTCTGTAACTCCGACATCACGCACATAGACCGTAGTGCCAGAACCCGTCCGGATCGGCGCATTGTTGAGCTCATTGAAATCGGCGCCAATTACCGCATTGGACACAGCCATCCGCGTCAGATCTCCCGTACGCAGCACTCCCGAAGGAATTACCGTATTCGCCTTCGTCACCGCCGTGATCACTTCCTCCGGCGACATATTATACTGGCGCAATTTATCGGGATCCAGCCGGAGTACGATCGTGCGCTGGTTGCCCCCAAAAGGCGGTGGTGCCGAAACGCCCGGCAGGGTGGCGAACAAGGGCCGCACCCGGTTGATGGCGATGTCCTGCATCTCGGCCGGAAGACGTGTGGCGCTCGAAAAGACTAACTGGCCAATGGCGATAGAGCCGGTATCGAAACGAGTGATAAACGGCGGCACCGCGCCCGGCGGCATAAAGGATCGCGAACGGTTCGCGTAGGAGACCACCTCGGCCATGGCCGTATCCATATCGGTGTCCGGGAAGAAAGTTAGTTTAATCAACGCCGCGCCCTGAATTGACCTCGACTCCACACGTTGAATGCCACTCACATAAAGCAAATGATATTCGTAATAGTAAGTGGCAAAGCCTTCCATCTGTGCCGGATCAAGCCCGCCGTATGGTTGCGCGATATAAATGGCCGGCGATCCAACGGTTGGAAAAATGTCCACCTTCATCCGCTGCTGCGCCAACCAAGCGCCCATTAGAATCGTCAGTACACCGACCAGGACGGTGACCGGATGCCGCAATGCAAAGCGGACCAATCCCATGACTTACTTTCCCCCGCCCACGGCAGCCTTCAAAAACGGCTCGATATCGCCCTGCGCCGCCGATACCGCCAACATCGCGCGCCAGATAGCCAGTTTCGCCAAGTTTTCGTCGATCTCGGTTTGGGCCAACAACCGCTGCCCCTCGGCCACTTCGACGATCGTCCCCAAGCCAGCCTTGTAGCGAGCCGTCGCCTGTAACTCAGCCGCGCGGGCCGCTTCCAGTTGCACCGGTATCTTCTCCACTAACCGGCGCGCCCCGGCTAACTGCGCGTTGGCGCGGGCTAACTTCGCGGCTAGGTCTTGCACCATTTGCTCCACCCGTTGTTGCTCCGCCCGGGTTTGGCTCAGGTCAATGCTGCGCTGAATCCGCAAGCCTGGCAAAGCCATCGCGGGAAAAGTCACGGTAAGTCCAGCGCCCCAGTTCACGATATTCGGCCCCAGGCCGGAGAACGCTCCGCCGGTCGTGAAGTTAGGGTTAGCACCCGTACCTCGAGCGTAAGTGGTGCCCTGTAAGTTGAACTTCGGGTAATAAGCCTTATCGAGTATCTTCTGCTTGGCTTGTGACTCTTCCACCAACGCCGACCTCTCTTTAGCCATAGGATGCGCCCGTAAGTCCGCCTGTGCCAGAATTACCGCTGGAGGAGTATCCAGCAACGCCCCGGGCACCGCGGTAAATTCACTTACCATCAAGAACTGCGATAGCGAAGCCTTGGCCATCGCCACCGCCTGCTCGGCTTGAATCTGCTGCCCTTCGGCTAGCGCCACTTCGGCCTTGGTTCGCATCGCATCGACGCCGGGCCGTAACTCGGCTCGCACTTGCGCGCCCACAATCTCTTCCAAAGTCTTCGCCCGCGCCACGGCCGCCGCGGCAGCCCGTACGGTCTGCTCAGCCGCCAGCACGGTAAGAAACCCATCGGCAGCGCCCGCGGCGATCTCGAACTTGGTCCGCGTCAAAGCCGCCTCCGCAGAGCGTTGGTGCGCGGCGGCGGCACTTACTTTGGCCGCCCGCAAGCCGAAATCGAAAGGCTCCCAACTCACCAGAAAACCAACCGCGGTCCCCCAGACGTTGGTCATCGAGTTTTCGGCCAGGGGCGGCCCCGAGATGCCGGGCAAAGTGGCCTGCGGCAGAATCATGCCGAAGACATTGTTCCGAGTGGCGCGGTTGGCCTGCGCCAAAAAGTCCGCTTGCGGCAGGTAAGCCGTTCGCGCCAGATTGATAGCCTGTGCGGCCTCGGTTACCTTTTCGCTCGAAACACGCACTCCGGCGTACCTATCGAGGGCCGTGGCTACCGCCTGGTCTACGCTGTAGCTTTGCGCCAGCAGCGCCAGCGGCAGTAGGAAGACGACGGCTCGCATCAATCTGCAACGATACCATAGATTAGCTGCGGAACAGCGGTTACCTCAGCTTCCGGTAAACGGCTTTGAGCGAAGCGGCATTGCCGGTTTTCGAGGCTCCGATGGCGTGCCGGGTGAGGTCCGCTTGGGCCACTTCGTCTTCGGTCTTGCCGGACGCCATGCCGCTGCGGACGGCGTCGACCATGTCGGAGAGGTAGGCGTGTTGGGCGCGCAGGTCCTTCATGCCGCCGATGGTGCCGTGGCCGACGACGACCATGGTGGGGGCGAGGGCAGCCATGCGGTCCAGCGCGCGCAGCCAATTATCGTGGTCAGCATCGGCATCGGCGACGTTGTTACCGCTGCCCCAGTTGACGCACAGGTCGCCCGTGAAGAGGATTTTCTCCTTGGGCAGCCACGCCACCGCGTCGCCCTTGCTGTGCCCCGGGCCCAGCTTCCTTAACTCCACGCGATGCTCTCCATCGTCGAAGGCTATCGAGTCGCCAAAGGTAATTGTGGGATGGGCCAACTTATAGGGCTTCAGGCTAAATTCTCCCGTAGCCGTATTTTTGTCCCAGCCGGCCTGACCCTTGGTTACGGACTCGACGCCGCAATCGGCTGAACAGACAATCTGTGCGCCCTGATCGGTAAAGATGCTGCCGCCAAAGGCGTGGTCGCCGTGATAGTGGGTGTTGAAGACGAACTTGACCGGCTTATTGGTGGTCTGGCGGATCTCGGTCAAAATATCCTTGGCGCCCCAGGGATAATTGGCGTCGACCACCAGGACGTAGTCTTTGAAAACGATCCAGCCGGCGTTCGCAATCTGGTTGCGCGGACGGTCGCCTAAGCGGACCCAGACGCCCGGCGCCACTTCTTTGGGCCCGCTCGCCGGCGATTGCGACAGCGCCAATAGGCCCGCAAAGAATGCGACCGGAACAAGCCATTTCAGTTTCGACATGCAGCCTATTCTACTGCCACCAGCGGGTGGTTTGGGATATACTTTGAAGACTCAGGGGCTGAAATGTCAGTTTCAAGGGCTCCTGACCTTTGGGAGGTTGCCTCGTTATGCGACGCTTGTTTGTTCTGATCGCGCTTTGTGCGCTGACGGCCTTCGGCCAGGCTGGTTCCGGCGAAATCGGGGGTGCGGTTACCGACCCTACGGGTGGCGCGGTTTCGGGGGCGACGATTACGATCTCGAGCCCGGCCACGGGTTTTCAGCGCGTGCTGAAGTCCAACTCCGAGGGTCTTTATTCCGCTCCGGCATTGCTGCCTGGTATTTATAACGTCAAAGTGGAGGCCACCGGTTTCGGCGCGCAGATGCGGAACACGGTGGAACTGCAAACCGGCCAGGTGCTGGGCCTTAACTTCGCCGTGCAAGTGGGCAACGTGGCGGAGGTGGTAGACGTAACGGCCAGCGCTCCGGTGCTGGATACCGAAACGACGTCGGTGGGCACGGTGATTGAGAATAAGCGCATTATCGAATTGCCGCTGAATGGGCGCAATTATTTGCAATTGGCCTCGCTGATTCCCGGCGCGACGACGAATGGTCCGGCTTCTTCCCAAGGTCAACAACGCATGGGTGGCGCGCGTAATAGCTTTGCTTTGAATGTGGCGGGTCAACGCGTCCACTTCAATCACTATGCTTTGGACGGTATGGAAAATACCGACCCGAATTTCAATACTTACCTTTTTCTGCCGTCGATTGACGCGTTGCAAGAGTTCAAGGTGGAAAGCGGCGTATTTGGCGCCGAGTATGGCCGCGGTATTGCGCAGGTGAATGTTTCTACTAAGTCGGGCGGCAATCAATATCATGGCGTGGCTTTCGAGTTTCTCCGGAATTCTTATTTTGACGCGCGTAACTTCTTTGCCCGGGTAAATCCCCCTTTCAAGCGCAACCAATTCGGCGGTACTTTTTCGGGCCCGATTACGATTCCGAAAGTGTTCAATGGGAACAATAAGCTCTTCTTCATGTTCAATTACGAAGGGCTTCGCGAGCGCCGCTCCCTGACGCAAACCAACACGCTGCCCGATGCGCGTTACCGTTCCGGCAACTTTGGCTTTCTCAATCGCGCGGCCGGCATTCGAGATCCGCTGAATCCGGGACAAGTATTTCCCAATGCTACGATTCCCGCCAACCGTATCCACCCGATTTCAGCGAAGGTACTGAACGACTTCTTCCCGCTGCCGAATCAGGCCGGTGGCGGCGCCCTGGGGATTGCGAATAATTACCTGAACGATGAAGGCCGCCGCACGGAAGGCAACCAGTTCACCACCCGCGGCGATTGGACGGGTACGCAGAACCAGACTTACTTCTTCCGCTTTAGCCAAACGCAGGAGCCGCAGTACATTCCTTCCGCTATCCTGGGCCAGGGCAATGACGTCCAGATCCTGGGCCAGCAAGGCGTCTTTGGCCACACCATGGTGATCGGCTCCAACAAGGTAAACGACTTCAAATTTGGCATGAACTACTTCAACTCCCGTAACATCCAGCAGCGGGCGTTCCAACGCAACGTGGTGGGTGAACTCGGGCTCAAGGGCGTCTCGCAGGACCCGCTCTTTTGGGGTATCCCGGTCTTTCAGATCTCCGGATTTGCCAACGTGGGCGAATGTAACGACTGTCCTTTCGTCAACTGGAATACGACCTTCCAGTGGACCGATAACTTCTCCTGGACGAAGGGCAAGCACAACCTGAAGATCGGTGGCGAGTATCGCCGTCTGCGTTATAACCAGATCGGCGCGGTGGTGCCGCGCGGCCGCTTCAGTTGGAACGGACAATACACGGGCGAAGCGATGGCCGACATGTTACTCGGCGTGATGTCGGGTACGGAAGGGCAGGTCGGTGCTCCGATCGCCAATTTTCGGAATAACTATATGTCGCTTTACTTGCAAGACACCTGGCGCGCGACGAACAAGCTCACCGTAAATTGGGGCCTGCGCTGGGAATATGAGTCTCCCTTTTACGACAAGCACGACGCCATTGTCAATGTCGACTTCAAGTGGGATAACTCGGTAGAGCCCACCTTTGTCCGCGCTGGCACCGGTGACTTGAACCAAGGTAACCCGGCCTTTCCGGCACCCGCCACTTGGAAGCTCGTCCGCGATGGCCGCTTCGGCCGCGGCGCCGGTAAGCCGGACCGCAATGATTTGGGCCCCCGCATCGGGATGGCCTATCAATTGGATTCGAAGACCGTGCTTCGCTCGGGCTTTGGAATTTACTATGTGCGCGACATTGGCAACGCCGTATTCGACATCGTCCGCAATATCCCCTTCACGATCCGGCAAGCGGAGACGGCCAATACAGTTACCCCGAACCTGACGTGGGACCGGCTCTTTACGCAATCCGGCGCGCCGAGTTTCCTGCTGATCAATCAATATGGCGAACGTACTTCTTACGTCGCCCAATGGCAGGCGGCGATTCAACGGCAACTTACTAAGGACATGTCGCTCGAGGTGACTTACATGGGCTCGGCAGGCATTAAGCTACGCCGGCTGTCGAATTACAATTTGCCGCAGCCCCGTCCGGGTAACCCGAACGACAATCGGGCGTTCCCCAAGTTCAACGGCGCGTTCCAGAACATGTACGCGGCCTCGCACTCTACTTACCATGCTCTGCAGGCTCGGTTGCAACATCGGTTCTCGCATGGGTTCACGCTGTTGGGCTCCTATGCTTGGTCAAAATCGATCGACAATGGCTCGGGCGTCCGCACGACGGACGGCGATCCTTTGACGCCGATGGATCCGAATAACTCACTGTGGCGCGACCGCGGCTTGTCCGCTTTCGACTTCCGCCATCGCTTCACCAGTTCGTTCCTTTATGAACTACCTTTCGGCAAGGGCCGCCGCATCGGCATCTCGAACAATTTCGCCAACGCCATCCTCGGCGGGTGGCAGGTGGGTGGCATTCTCACCTTCCAGAGCGGCTTCCCCTTCAGCGCCTTCTGCGGACCCGGCAACATCCAAAATGGCGCCGGTGGCTGGTGCGCGCCCGATGCGATCTCTGGCCAGAAGGGCGAAGGCCCCAAGACGGTAGCGCAGTACTTTAACACGGCCGCCTTTGTCGACCGGCTGGGCCAAAACCCATCGGCGATTACAGATTTCCGCTTCGGTACCGGCGGCCGCAACACCCTGATCGGGCCGGGCATCGGCAGCCTGGATGCTTCGATCAACAAGGCGTTCTCCTGGAAGGAGGGGAAGCAGAAGGTAGATTTGCGCGGCGAGTTCTTCAACTTGCCGAACCACGCAAATTTCGGCCAGCCTGGGTCCTCATTGCGGACGGCCACTTACGGCGTCATCAGCGGCACGCGGATCGATTCGCGGCAGATCCAGGTTGCGCTGCGCTACAGTTTCTAGGTGACGAAACCAACCCGGGAGTTGTTGATTCTATTGGGATAACCT
>JAYVUQ010000698.1:0-5732 GCA_043787785.1 Bryobacteraceae bacterium | reverse complement strand
GGAGGCCGAAAAAATGAATAGGCTCAAGGTGCGCATAAATTCAGTACTCCACTCTCCTAGTCCGCAGGAGCAAATAGTACTAGAAGTTAGTGCTGGCCGGGCCGCACCTTAGTCCCGTAAACTGAGGGTATGCTGCGCACTCTTCTTGTCATGCTGACGCTCACCGCCGCCGCCTTTGCTGCGGACATTGCGGGCGACTGGAAGTCCACCGCCGAAGGCCCCAACGGACCCATGACGCGCACCTTTAAGTTTCAGGTGGAAGGCACCAAGCTCACCGGGGAAACGATCAGCTCCATCGTCGGCAAGTCGGTCCTCCAGGAAGGCCATGTCGAAGGGGACACGGTCACCTTCACCATTCACATCGAGTTCCAAGGCAACGAGATGACGTCCAAATACAAGGGCAAAGTGGTGAGCAAAGACAAGATCATCTTCAAGATCGAAGGTCTGCAGGGCGGCGAAGACTTCGAATGGGTCGCCCATCGCGCGCCTGCGGCCAAGTAAACCGCGCTATTCCGAATCCAGCGACGCCTGTAAGTCTTGATATTCAGACCCATATTCTCCCTCTCTGCCGCATCATGGGCAGACTCCTAATCACCCATATAACCTCGCAAAGTACTCCGGCAGTACCTTGCGCCACCAAGGCCAGTCATGCGACACATCATGGCCCCACACATCCAGCTCATGCGGTATCCCCTTCGCCGACAGGATCCCCGATAGCTGCCGCGCGCGGCCTGGCGCTTCAAATTCCCCTTGCCCCGTAAAAATCAAAATTCGCTTCTGCCGCAGCGCATGCAGTTGAGGCCCCTCATGCAAGCCGCCCACGAAATCCACCGGATTGTTGTAGTAAAGGTCTTCGCTGTAAAAGCCAGGGAAAAAGCCGCGCAGATCATAGCTGCCACTGATCAGCATGGCGCCGCTAAAGAGATCCGGGTGCTTGAAGAACGTATTTGCAGCCAGCGACGAGCCCAGGCTAATGCCCATGATCATCGGCTGCATGCCGCCACAATCCTGGTGAATCAGCGGCAGCACCTCTTCGGTCAAATACCCATCGTAACGACGTAGCCACTCGAGCTTCTCATGGGGCGAGGCGTGGCCATTGAGTAGGGCCAGCTTATTTACGCTATCGACGGAATAGAGCTTCACTTTGCCAGCATCCAGAAACCAACGAACGGAGTCGATCAACTGGAAGCGCTCGTATTCGAGAAAATCCGCAGCCGCGGTCGGCAACATCAGCACCGGAGGGCCATAATGGCCGTAAGCGACTAGCGGCATATGCCGATGCAGACGGTCGCTATGCCAGCCAGTAATTTCCCTGTGCATCTAGGCTCCCATCTCAATCACAATTTTTCCGAAGTGCTTACCGCTCGCCAAATAGTCGAACGCCGCGCGCGCTTGGGCGAACGGAAACACGCGATCGACCACCGGCCTTACCTCGCCCACGGCAAAAGCGCGCGCCACGGCCTCGAACATATCCCGATTGCCCACAAAAACGCCATTCAGGCGCAGGTTTTGCATCAGCACCGGCACGACGCTGATCTCAGTGGAACTGGCCCCGCCCAGCACGCCGATTACTGCGATATGGCCGCCTTGGCGCACCGCCCGCAGGCTCTTTGCCAGCGTATCGGCTCCGCCCACTTCCACCACATGGTCCACCCCGACGCCACCGGTAAGTTCGCGGACGGCTTTGTCCCAACCGGGCGTCGTCCGGTAGTTCACGCCTGCTGAGGCGCCCAGCGCCGCCGCGCGGGCCAGCTTCTCATCGCTCGAGGAAATCAAGATTACCCGCGCCCCCATCAGGCGCGCGATCTGTAGGGCGGCGATGGACAAGCCGCCGGTGCCTTGAATGAGCACCGTTTCGCCGGCGGCCAGCCCGCCGCGTTCGACGAGAGCATGCCACGCGGTGACGGCCGTGCAAGGCAGCGTCGCCGCTTCAACGTCGCTTAGATAGGCGGGCGTCAGCACCAGCCCTTCCGCCGAAAACAGCCGCTGCTGGGTTAAAGTGCCATCCAGCGGCCCGCCCAGCGTGCCCGCTGAACGTTCGCGGTTCACGGGCCCTGAAATCCAGCTTTGCGAAAAGATTCCCATCACCCGGTCGCCCGGCTTCACGCGGGTGACGCCTTCGCCTACCGCTGCCACGACACCGGCGCCGTCAGAGCAGGGAACCAGCGGCAGCTTCTGCTTCGGGTTATAGAGGCCTTGCACCATCATGAGGTCGCGATAGTTCAGCGACACGGCTCTTACGTCCACCAACGCTTGCCCCGGGCCAGGCAGGAAGCTGGCCCGTTCCGCCATCCGCAAATCATCCAGGCCAAACCGCTCCACTTGGTAGCAACGCATAAGAGCTAGTGTACCCGCTACAATCAGGAGCGATGACTGTCAAAGATCAAGTCTGCGTCGTGACCGGTGGCGCCCACGGCATCGGCCGCGCCCTCGCTGAAAGATTCGCCGCCGAAGGTGCCAAAGCCGTCGTCGTCGCCGACCTCGACCTCGCCGCCGCCCAACAAGTCGCCAGCGGTTTTGGCGGCCTGGCCATCGGTTGCGATGTCTCCTCCGAAGCCGACCTCGTCAATGTACTCGACACCGTCGAGTACGCCTACGGCCCCATCGGTCTCTTCTGCTCCAACGCCGGCATCGCCATCGAAGGTGGCCTCGAAGTGACCGACACCGATTGGGACCGCATCATGCGCATCAACTTCATGTCCCACGTCTGGCTCGCCCGTCACCTGGTGCCGCGTATGTTGCGCCATGGTGGAGGCGCCATGTTGCAAACCGTCTCCGCCGCGGGCTTGCTTACCCAACTTGGCTCTGCGCCTTACGCAGTATCGAAGCACGCCGCCATGAGCTTCGCCGAGTGGCTCGCCGTCACTTTCGGCGCGCGAGGGTTGAAGGTCTTCGCGCTCTGCCCGCAAGGCGTCCGTACCGCCCTGCTCGAAGCGTCGAGCCAAGGCTCGATGAACTTTCTCGTCGAGACCGCACTCGATCCGGCGGAGGTCGCCGAGGCCGTCATTGCGGGCCTGGCAAATGAGAAATTTCTCATCCTTCCTCACCCCGATGTGGCAGAATACTTCAGACGCAAGGGTGCCGACTATGACCGCTGGTTGCGGGGCATGCAGCGTCTACAAAAGGACACCGGAATCGAAGATTTAATGAAGGCCTAGGGCAAATCCACCCAAGTCTTCTGTGCCCGTAGCAGGTACAATGAAATACCTTGGCCAAAGCTTGATTTTGGCCCTCCGACCCTTGATGATGATAGAGGATTGTTTCCTGTAAGTATGTCCCCCACGATTGTCTCCCCTGATATCGATATTGACCACTCCGGCCAAACCGGCGGAGAGCACGCGGAACTCTTCCATGTAGTACTACTGGACGACGACGATCACACTTACGACTATGTGATTGAGATGTTACAAAAGCTCTTTCTCCTGTCCTCCTCCTCGGCCTTCAACCACGCGGTGGAAGTGGATGCCACGGGTCGTACGGTGGTTCTAACCTGCGAGCTCGAGCCCGCTGAATTCGCCCGCCAACAAGTGCACGGTTATGGTGCCGATTGGCGCATGCCCAAGAGTAAAGGGTCGATGTCGGCAGAACTTGAACCCGCGGCGGGCTGATGCCGCTTTCCCCACACCTTCGGGCGGCGCTGTGGATTACGTCCGGTGCGGCGCTGTTCGTCCTGCTCCTCGTGGCGAGGCTGCTGCGCACCATGATGCAGGACCCCAACTTCGGCCGTGGCGACAATCCCTTTGAATTGCTATCGCTGGTGGCGTGCGTGCTAGGTCCCCTGCTGGCGCTGTTTACGGCGATGGGCCTGGCATTTCGATTGACCTGGTCGCCAAAGCTCGGGCGGATCGCGGCCGGAGTGCTGGTCTTTGCTGCGGTAACGATCCTGGTAAGTGTCATCATCGCGGGCGCCGCGGAGAGCCGCCAAACCACAGACCTCAGCTGGGCCCAAAGCCTTACCGGCATCGCCAGTGTAGCCGGGGCCCTGGGTATCCACCAACTCCTCCGCCGCCTGCCCACCGCCTAACCCTCGCTCTATCCCCCAAACACCCGCGCAAAAATCGCATCGACATTGCCCAACTGCCGTTCATAAGTGAAAGCATATTTCAACTGTTCGGCCGTCACCTGCGCCTGGATCTCGGGCAAGGCCCGGATTGTCGCCTCAAAGTCGCCATCGGACTCCCAACAGGCCAGCGCATGCGTCTGCACCAGCTTATACGCCTGTTCCCGCAGCATGCCCGCGCCTATCAAGTCGAGGAGCACCTGGCCCGAAAACACCAGCCCTTTCGTCGACTCCAGGTTCTGCAACATCCGCTCCGGAAACACCCGCATTCCTTCTACCAACCAAGTGGTTTTGGCCAATAGATAATCGGTGAGAATACAGCTATCGGGCAGAATCACCCGCTCCACCGACGAATGGGAAATGTCGCGCTCATGCCACAGCGCGATATTCTCAAAGGCGGCTTGCAGGTTCGAACGCACCACGCGGGCTAAGCCGCAAATCTGCTCGCAGACGATGGGGTTCTTCTTGTGCGGCATCGCCGACGAGCCCTTTTGACCCGCAGCGAAAGGCTCCATCACCTCGCGGACCTCGGTCCGTTGCAAGTGCCGCACCTCCAGCGCGATCTTCTCGAGTGTCGCGCATACCAGCGCCAAAGCGGCGATGTAAGCCGCATGCAAATCGCGCGAGAGCACCTGCGATGAGATGGGCGCCGCGCGCAGACCCAGCTTCCGGCAGATGCGCTCTTCGGCCTCCATCGGTAGATGCGCCAGCGTGCCCACCGCGCCCGAAATCTTGCCCATGCGCGCCTCTTCGGCCGCCTGCGCAAATCGTGCCCGATTGCGGCGTAGTTCGTCGAACCACAAGGCCAGCTTCAAGCCAAACGTAATCGGCTCGGCATGGATGCCATGCGTGCGGCCAATCTGCACGGTATGTTGATATTCCTTAGCCCGCTTTTCAAGCGCCGCGAGTAACGAGTCAATGCCGGCCAGAATCACTTCCGCGGCCTGCTTCATCTGGCAGGCCTGCGCCGTGTCCACCACGTCGTTGGAGGTCATGCCGAAGTGGAACCAACGCGAAGCGCCAGCCTCGCCCGCGGCAGCCATGGTCTCGGCGACGGCAGTGGTGAAGGCGATGACGTCATGACGTGTCTCGCGCTCAATCGCTTCGATGCGTTCCACCGTGAAGCCCGCGTGGGCCCGCAGGTGCGCTACCGCCTCGGCCGGCACTTGCCCTAGTTCGGCCAGAGTTTCTGAAGCTGCCAGTTCTACCCGCAGCCACTGGTCGTACTTATTCTGCTCACTCCAAATGCGGCCCATCTCGGCGCGCGTGTATCGGGAAATCATAAGTTGTAGAGGGGAGAGGCCACCCCTGGCTCGCACACTGTCAGTTCCGTCAGCAAAGCGCGCTGTTGCAGCGCCTGCGAGGCGATCAGACGGACGATCTCGGGATGGTTATTGTGTTCGCTCAAGTGGCCCAGCATCACGGTTTGGGCGCGAGCCGAAAGGTGGTCCAGAAGAAACTGCGAGGCGACGTCGTTCGACAGATGCCCCTTGCGCGACATCACGCGCTGCTTCACGCTCCAAGGGTAAGGGCCCACCTTTAGCATGTCCAGGTCATGATTCGATTCGAGGAGTAACAAGTCCACGTCTTCCAGATGCACCTTGATCGAATCCGGGATGTAGCCCAAGTCGGTCGCAATGCCCACCTTGGCGCCTTCGCCGACAAACGTAAA
>JAYVUQ010000697.1:0-14686 GCA_043787785.1 Bryobacteraceae bacterium | reverse complement strand
CCGAAAGTGTACTGCGCGGGAAGGGTGAAGGCGCTGGTGTCAAACCATTTGGCGAGGGTAGGATTGTCGAGCTTGGCCTCTTTGCCGGTGGAATCGGGACGTTGTCCGCCGCCGAAGGAGAAGCTGGTGTTGCCGGTAGTGCTGATCTGCTGCGGGGTGCCGCTGTTGAGGGTGAGGATGCCGTTGACCTGCCATTGGCCGAGCACGGAGTTGAGGAAGCCGTTCCAGTTGGCGCCGAACTGCTTGCCTTTGCCGAAGGGGAGCTCATAGGTGTAGCTGGCCACCATGCGATGGCGGTAGTCATAGGGTGAGATGGAGCGTTCGCAAGCGCGGCAGTTGTAGTCGCGGAATCCGGACGAGTCCCAAGCATTGTCGCCTCCGTCGGCGATTAACTTGGACCAGGTGTAGGCGACGACGACGGTGCCGCCGGTGGAGAACCGCTTTTCGAAGCGAGCTTGTAAGCTATGGAAGTTTGAGTTACCCCACGAAGCGCCGCTATAAGTGACACCGGGAATCTGGGGATATGGGGTGAGCAACTGTCCGCGTTGGACGGTTGGGGTGGAGAGGGTGCCAACGGGGATTTTGCCGAAGAAAGGGTTGGGTACGGCATCGAGCAGACCGGCGTCGGGGCGGATGAGGTTGGTGGCTAACTGATCCATCTGCCAACTGATCGGCAGGTGCGTGCCTTTGTTGCCGGCATAGGCTAGCTCCAGCACGGTGCCGCGCCCGAAGTCCTGAGCCACGGAGACGTTCCACTGCGCGTTGTTGGGAGTGGTCATCGTGCTGGGAATCGGAGAACTGAAGCCCTGGCCCACGGCCGCGAGTAGTCCCTTGGTGGACCCTTCGGGTTGCAGCACACCATTCGGGAATGGGTTCCGCAGTAAGTCAGTCGGATTAACGCCATCTACGGAAGTTACCCAAGGCGTCGAAGCGCGGAAAGGCGGCGTGCCGTAGTTGTTGGCGCCGTAAGGAGCGGTCGTGTAAAAAATACCCGCTCCCATGCGCACGACGGTGCCCGGGCGCAACTGATAGGCGATTCCGACGCGCGGGGCGACCTTGCCCCATTCAATTCCCTTCAGAGTACGGCCATTGAGTCCTTGGTTGGGGAAGAGCCATCCGCCTTGCAAGTTCAGCCCGGTGGTTTGGCTGAGGGGGCTTTTCACGCTCGGATCAAATACGCCGAAGCGGTTGTGGCGTTCCGTAAGTCCGGTTTCAAAGTCCCAACGGAGGCCGAGGTTGAGGGTTAATTTGCGAGTTACTTTCCAGTCGTCCTGTAAGTAGTAACCGAAACTCTTACTTTCAAGAGCGGGGCGAATGCCGTGAACTTCGCTGCCGCTGGCACCGGTGCCGAGGAGGAAAGAGGCGTAGCCGAAGCCGCCGACGGCGTTAACGACGCGGGGGTCGGGTCCGGCGGTCATGCCGCGGTTAAAGGAGAAGTTGAGGCTCCAGGGCGCTTGGCTATGATTTACGCCGTTGCTGCGCATTTCAGTGCCCATTTTGAGGCTGTGGCTGCGAATTACTTTGGACAAGGTGCCGACGAAGGTGTGGGATTGATTGGCGGAGCGGAAGTTCCAGTGGTGTAACAAGCCAGGCATGGTCATTTCTTCCACGCCAAACTCAGGGAAGGCGAGTAAGTCGGCACCGGCTTCGGTGATCGCAGGGAGGCCGAGGCTGGTGGGCTTGAAGCCGAGGTAGTTACTTTGACGGTCAAGAATAGAGCGGGCGAAGCCGTAGCGGAGGCTGAGGAGGGTGGTGGGATTGAGAGTCCAGCTATAGTCGAGCGCGGCATTCTGTTGGCGCTCTTTGTTAGCGAAACAGCCGCCGTCGGGGCAGCCGGGGCCTTCCCACAAGATGGGCGCGGCATTGCGGTTGTTGAAGATGGTGTAACGGAAGAAGATGCGCTGTTGGTCATTGAAGTTGTGGTCGACTTTGGTGGTGCCACGGTCGACGTCGGTGGGCGCTTTGCCCTGGAAGAAGAAATTGTTTTGGTTGGTGAAGGCCTGGCCCGCGACGTTGGGCGCGGGGCCGTAGAACTTTTGCACGTTCAGCGCGACGGGATCCATGCGAGCGAAGGGAATGCGATTGCCGGAAAAAGGGCTGCGCAGGAACTGGCCGGGCCGCGAAGCGTCAGGCGCAGTGCTGAAGGGGTCGTAGACGGCTCGAAGTTGGCCGGCGGCGTTCAGCGTTTTCGAGAAATCGCCAGCGCGTTGCTCGTCCGTGGGTAAGGTCATAAAACGGGAGGAAGCGGAGCGTTGGCGGCGGCCTTCGTAGACATTGAAAAAGAAGGTACGGTTCTTGCCGTTGTAGAGTTTGGGGATGATGACGGGGCCACCGCCACTGATGCCGAATTCGTTTCTTTGAAAGACGCCGAGCTTCTGACCGCTGGCATTCGCAAACCAGCTATTGGCATCCATTTTACTATTGCGGAGGAATTCGAAAATACTACCGTGGAGTTTATTGGTGCCGGACTTAGTGGCGATGGTGAGAATGCCGCCGCCGGAACGTCCATATTCAGCGGTGTAGGCGTTGGTTTGGATGCGAAACTCTTCCACGCCCTCAACGGAAGGCACGGCGCTATTGGCATTCATGTTGGCGGTGTTGGCGTTCATGCTGACCGGTACGCCGTCCATCATGATGGCGTTCGAGGAGTCGCGGCCACCGTTGACGGTGAAGCGGCCGACGGACTCGAAGCCTTCGCCGATGCCACCAGTGCCGGCGGCGGGACGGAAGCCGAAGACGCCGGGGGTGAGGGCGGCGAGCGAGTAGACATTACGTCCATTGAGGGGAAGGTCGATGATGCGCTTGTTTTCGACGACACCGCTTAAGGTGGCCGAGGTGGTGTCGATGAGCTGTGCGCCGCCGGTGATGGTAACGGATTCGGACACGGCGCCGACTTGCAGGCTGACGTTGACGGTAGCCTTCTGCTGGGTGGCGATGGGCATCGATTCGAGGACGAAGGCCCGGAAACCGGCCTTTTCGGCGCGGATCCGGTAGCGGCCCGGCGGGACCGGCGTGACGAGGTAAAAGCCAGATTCGTTCGAAGCGGAACGAATATTGACGTTACGGTCGATATCGGTGACGACGATACTGGCGCCCGCTATGGCCGAGCCGGAGGGATCGGTGACCAGGCCCGAGACGGTGCCGGATACGCTCTGGGCGAGCAGTAAGGGCGTCCACGTGGCGGCCAGGATGGCGAAAGTAAATTGTCGGGTCATGGTGAAGAGGTCCTCTACTTGTTTCCTAAAGCTAGCCAGGAAAGTATATATCATTCGAATGCCGGGAGAAATGGTCGGACCGGTTGGCAATTAAATGTAACTGCGCCATGCACGAGAACGGGGGAACTAGGTATTGGCTGCCGGAGGGCAGTCCGGTCCAGGAAGAGGGCAGACCTCGAAGCTGGGCGTGGACGACGAGGAGGAGTCGGAATCGGCCTTAGTGTGAGCTGAGCAGCGTATGGCTCATGAGGGTTAAAGTCCCTCCGGCGCTCGAATGAGGAGCGTTGTGTCCGAACGCGGGGGTAATGCCTCGCGGGCCAGAGAAAGGAGAAAGGTATGAAGAAGCGAAAACCGAAAACCCGAGGCAGCCAAAGTGGACCTGAAGCCACTGCTTGCCGTTCTCTGAAGGTCAGGGTGTCGACAAGTCCGCTCCTCCGGCGGGGTTGGGCTCGGTAACTTGGATGAGATTGCCGAGGGCATTCTGGAGATAGCGCTTCCAGCGGCCAACCGGGTCAGTCACCGTAACTTTGTTACCGGCGTAAATGTAGGCCGCCGTTCCGGCGCTACCGCTGCCGCGTGGTGTGCGGCTGGATCACTTGCAGGGTAGGGCCGACGCCGTCGTAGATGTAAGTGGTCCAAAGCACGGTGCCGCCAGGGGCGTAGGGCAGTGACTAGCGTTTGAGCTTACCGGCGGGGGAGCAGGTGCAGGAATCGTATTCGGAATCGGCGATGGTTTTGACGACGCTGGTAGCGGGTCCAGCGTATCAACTTTAATGGGGCGACCCAGGCCATCCATGGTGGAGCGAACCTTACTGATCGGCGAGCCGGCGAGCATCTGGTTAAGGTCGTCGAGGTAACTGATGCTGCTGGACATGCCGTCGTTGTTACTTTGCGAGGACGGTGGGCTGAACTGATCGTAAGTGGCGCCAGACGAATTGCCATTCGGTGCGGAACTGCCGGTAGGTTGAAGCAGGAGTTCCAGTTGAGCGTCGTTTGCAGGTTGGTGTTGGCGTTGGGAGCCAGCGCTTGCGATCAATGCCGGAAGGGTCAGTTAAGGCAAGGCTGGAATGCATGGCTTGCGAGGAGTCGGTGGCGTCGCGGACGAGGTTGTAGGTGGCTTCGGAGCCACCGGCTTGCTTGAGGAATGTGCCTTGATTGGCCCAGTAGGCGGCGGGGGTGAGGGGCAAGTAATTCGCCAATTCGATGATGAGGAATATGAGGGCGAAGCGAGTGCGCATGGTTTTGCATTTCTTTTTCGGGTGCTGGTTGTGGCCCCCGGTTAGCACCGGCGGCTGGTTGGCTTCGGAGACGGGCCTGGAGGCGTGGCCAGGGGGCCCTTCCCACAGAGGATGCGCCCCTTTTGATAAGTCTTTGGCGGGTCTGGAGACCCGCCCCATTTAGTTGGGTTTAGGGGGGCACGGTGGAGAGGGCAAAGATGAGGAGGCGATTCATGCTCTTAAAGCGGCATCTCACCAATGGGCGGGCAGTTTGGGAAGGGAGGAAAAGCACTAGATCGGCGAGTGACTTTCGTTTTGGTGGTGCATGCTGGAGGAGAGGTGTTGAGACATGCGTAGGCGTTGGCTGTTGGGAGTGCTGGCGATGGGAGTTGCGACTGGGCAGGAACCGATTGAGCCAACTTTTACGGCATCGGTGAAGATCGTCGATGTGTTGGCTTCGGTGCGGAAGAGTGGGCAGTTAGTGAAGGATCTGACGAAGGGTGATTTCGCGCTGCTGGAGAACGGGCGACCGCAGGAGATCAAGTATTTTTCGCGAGAGACCGATTTGCCGCTGACGGTGGGGCTACTGGTGGATACGAGCATGAGCCAGGAAAAAGTATTGACTGCCGAGCGTTCCGCGATACGGCGTTTTCTGGATCAGGTATTGCGGGAGGCGAAAGACAAGCTGTTCATTATGCAATTTGACATGGCCGTGCAGGTGAGGCAGAATCTAACGTCGTCACGGAAGGCGCTGGATGAAGTGCTGAATTATGTGGATACGCCATCGAGAAAGGAGTTGGGGATGCAGACCGGAGGGGGGACGCTGCTGTATGAAGCGGTGTATCAAGCCGTGACCGGCGTGCTGAAAGAGCAGCGGAACCGGAAGGCGGTGATCGTCTTGTCCGATGGCGAAGACTTTGGGAGCGAGAAGACTTTAGAGGAAGCCGTGGAAGCAGCGGTGAAGGCAGATGTACTGGTGTATGGGATCTACTTCACGGGCGGCGGAGGATCGCGAGATGGGCGAGGAGTGCTGCGGCGGATGGCGCAGGGAACGGGTGGCGGGTATTTTGAGGTGACGAAGAAGATGAGTATTGAGCAGATTTTCGATGCGATCCAGGACGAGCTTCGCGGTCAATACAGTTTGGGATTTGTATCGGATCAGGCGGCGAGATTGTCAGAGTTTCGCAAGCTTCAGTTGATGACGAAGCAGAAGGGTTTGGTGGTGCAAGCACGGGAACGGTACATGGCGCGGCCTTAGTTACTCGGCTTCCAGGGTGGCTTTGGCATCGAGCAGGGCTTGTCGCTTGTCGGGGGCTACCTGCGGATAGTGCAGTTTCAATTTTTCGAGGGCCCGGCAGATGATACCGGCGACGGCGACGCGCGTGAAGGCCTTGTCGTCGGCGGGGATGACATACCAGGGGGCGTGATCCGTGCTGGTTTCGCGGAGGCATTCCTGGTAGGCGGCCATATATTCATCCCAGTGGCTGCGTTCTACGACGTCCTGGGCGGCGAACTTCCAATTTTTCTCAGGCTCGGCGATGCGCTCGAGGAAACGTTTCTTCTGCTCTTCTTTCGAGACGTTGAGAAAAAACTTTAAAACGAGAGTGCCATTTTCGACTAAGTGCTGTTCGAAGTTATTGATTTGGCTGAAGCGTTGTTTCCAGATCTTATCGCCAGGCGGCCGCGGCGGAAGTTGTTGATGGTTGAGAAACTCGGGGTGAACGCGGACGACGAGCACTTCTTCGTAGTAGGAGCGGTTGAAGATACCGAGGCGGCCGCGTTCAGGGAGTGACCGGGCAGCGCGCCAGAGGTAATCGTGATCGAGTTCTTCGGGGGAAGGAGCTTTGAAACTGAAAACCTGGCAACCCTGGGGATTGAGGCCGGACATGACGTGCTTGATGGTGCCGTCTTTCCCGGCCGCGTCCATGGCCTGGAAGATGATGAGGAGGGAGTAAATATTTTGAGCGTAAAGCTTGTCCTGAAGATCGGCAAGGCGGGCGACGCTGGATTGAAGAGCGGTGTTGGCGTCGGCGCGGGAAAGGCCGGCGTCGAAGTGCGGCGAGAAGTCCCGGGTAAGAGAGATCTTCTTGCCGGGCTTGACGCGGAGGCGTTTGATGATTTTGGCGTCTAGTTCAAACATGGGTCTGGGGAAACTATAGCGCAGGAAACAGAGCGTCGCTATGTCCAGTCCGATTTCCTCTCCAGTCTGCGAGCGCCGGCCCTGCCGACTTGCGCGACACTCGGGGGATGGCATTTTCTTGGGGAATTCTGGGCGCGGGAGATATTGCGCGGCGGCACATGGCACCGGCAATGCAAAACGCGGCGGGCCACCGGTTGGTTGCGGTGATGAGGCGGGACCCAGAGCAGGCGCGCATCTTTGGGGCCGACTTCGGGGTGGAGCGGGTGTACACGAGCGCGCAGGATTTGGTGAATGATTCAGAAGTGGACGCGGTGTATATTGCGACGCCGCCGTCGTCGCATGCGGAGTTGACGGCTTTAGCCGCGGAGGCGGGGAAGAACGTACTATGCGAGAAACCGATCGCTTCGACCGTGCGGGAGGCGCACGCGATGATCGAGGTCTGCGCGAAGCATAGAGTGCGGCTGATGATCTGCCACTATCAGCGGTGCAACACGCGTCACCAACAGATACGGGAGTGGGTGAGCGGGGGAGTAATTGGCCGGGTGGTGTCGGTGAGAATGAATTTTTCGAGTTACTCACCGCCACCATCAGGACCGGGGCAGCAGGCTTGGAGGCACTCGCGGGCGGTGGCCGGAGGGGGACCGATTATGGATTTGGGTAGCCATTGCCTTGACCTGTTGATGTATACGTGCGGGGCGATTGAGACTTCGGCGGTGTTGGCGGACTCGCTGGCCTATGGGTCGGACGTGGAAGACACGGCGACGATGTTACTGAGGTTGGCGAGTGGAGCGCAGGCTACCGTCACGACTCATTGGAGCGCGAGAGTTACCGACCCAGAGCAATGCAGTTTGATCGAGATTTGGGGTACGGAAGGGACGATCATGGCGAATCCCCTGTTTTCGAAGGACTCTTCCGGGGCGCTGTTTTTGCATCGGCCAAGTGGAAAAGAAGATCATTCGCGAGGGGCAGGCAAGAAGATCCACGAGGAAGTGATCGAGAACTTTCGGCTAGCGATTGAGACGGGGGGACCAGTGATCGCGCCAGCCGAAGACACGCTGGCCGGTTTGGAGATTATTTTAGGCAAACAAGAATAGTTACACCGGGCCCGGAGGTAGGGGAGCCCGGTGTGAGGGAGCCTCGCCGCGTCTCTTCGTGGGCGCGTGAGTGCAAGGACCGGGTGGCCCTTGCGCGAGACCCACCTGCATGAATTAGAAGAAGATCCTCCGAAAAGTCACATACAGGATTTTATGCCGGTAGCCTTAGGGATGGTTGGCTTGAGGAATGTTTAGCCGCAACGTTACGGCCCAATCAGAAACCGTGATTTGGATGTCTTGGTTCAGGTGCTGGATGCCGACGAAGGTATTGGGGTGCAGACCAGCGTCTTGGCCTGGGTTCAACGGGGGCCGGGCAAGGGTGAAATCCACACTGATCGTTCCCTCTCGAGGCAGGCCGGTGCTCAATTCCAAGTGGAACGGATGTTGGCCAGCGAGGTCGGCGAGACACAGCAAGCAATCCTGAATTGCAGATGCCCAATGGGAATCGACACGAACGGATGGCCATTCGATATTGGAAACAGTGAGGTATTGAGCGGGCCGGGCAAGGTTCGCTTCGAGGATGGCGAGGCAGACGAGGTCCGCGAGAGTGGGAGGAGCTTCGGAGAAGGGACGGACGGGCTCCTTGACGGCAGTGCGAATGGCTTTGGCGCGCAGAGAAAGCCGCTGTAGCCGTGAGACAGGAGCACCGGCTGGTTCTTGATCTTTGAGACGCCGACGACGGACACCTACATTCTCCTTGGGTCTCCCGCGGCGACTGGCGGGAGAGTCAGGCCTGGAGGAGGAGGAGGGGGGATCGGAGTGAAAAGAAGAGGCACGGAGGGCGCCAGAACCGCGAGCCGGACTGAGGATGGGAAGGGTGGCAGAATTCCAAGGTTTTGCAAGCATTTGTAGTCTTTCAGCTACAGGAGACAGGGGGGGGAGGAGAAAAGTCACATCGGGCGATGGGTGGATCGAATTGAGATGTAATAGGATGGCAACACTATGAATCGACGAGCATTTTTAAATACGATTTGCGGAGCGGCGGGCGCGATGAGCATCGCGGAGCGCGCGGACGCCCTGGGCTTACCCAAGGCGAAGATTACGCGGGTGCGTTATTACAAGACTCCCACGGATGCGGCGGGAAGGCCAAATTTGCGCCAGCCGACGTTTAACCAAAGCACGAACGTGGTGCTAGTGGAGACCGACATCGGCATTACGGGGGTTGGCGAAGGAGGGGCGGGCGACACGATGGAGCAGTGCGCCGGTCTGCTGATTGGGGAGGATCCGTTTCGAACGGACCGGTTGTGGCAGACGATGTACCGGGCGTATTTTTATCCGGCGGGGCGCGAGAAGGTGCATGCTTTGGGCGCACTGGATGTGGCGTTGTGGGACTTGAAGGGAAAGGCGTTGGGCGTCCCGGTGTATCAGTTGCTGGGGGGACAATCCCGCGACTATGTGGAATGTTATTCGACTGGCTACCCGGCGCAAGGTACGCCCAAGGAAGTAGCCAAAGCTTGTGTGGACGCTGGCTTTCGGGCCTACCGGATTTCAACCGATGGGCGGGGGCCGGTGATGGATCGCTTTGAGAGCGTGAAGCGCACTTACGAATTGTGCCAGCAGGTAAGGGAAGGGGGCGGGAAGGATGGGAGCTGGTGCATCGACTTCCATACGGAGCTTGACATGCCAGACGCGGTCGCTTTGGCCAATATGATTGAGCCGTTGCGGCCTTATTTCGTGGAGGACTTGGTGCGGAGTGAGAATCCGGGCATTTACCGGACGTTGCGACAGCAGGTGAAGGTACCGATTGCGGTGGGCGAACAGTTCGGGCCGAAGTGGGAGTGGAATCCATTGATTGAGGAGCATTTGATTGACTATGCGAGGGCGACGATTCCCAACGTGGGTGGCATCACGGAGTTCCAAAAGATTGCAAGCTTGTGCGAGACACATTACACGGGTTTGGTACCGCACTTCACCGGGCCGATTTCGGAGGCGGCGATGGTGCATTGCTCCGCGGCATTTTCGGGGCCAGTGCTAATGGAGATGGTGATGGGCGGGACGCGGCCCTGGCCCTATTTGAACAGCGGGTATGACTTGAAAAACGGCAAGCTGTGGCCGAATGAACGGCCAGGGATTGGCGTGGATGTCGATACGACTAAACTGCAGATGATTGGCGAGTATAAGGAGCGGTATGCGGCAATACCGATGATCCGGCGTCCGGATGGCTCTTATACAAATTGGTAACGGAAGGGTACGTTGACACTAACTGCGCTGTTTGATTTGACGTTCGTGGGACGGCGTGACGAGGTTGCGCTCGAATGGGATCGCGAATATACGTTTGGCGAGATTGACCGGCGGGTGTGCCGGATGACGCATGTGCTGGCAAAGCGGGGGCTGAAGCTGGGTGACCGGCTGTGCGTCTATCTGCCCAACAGCATTCAGTTGATCGAACTTTATTTGGCGGCGACTCGACTGGGAGTGATCCTGGTGCCGTTGAATGTGCTGTATCGAGATCGGGAGATCGGGCACATCTTGCGCGATGCGGAGCCGGCGGCAGTGGTGACCTGCGCAGCGTCGCGCGAGCACCTCAGCGGAGACGCGCCGGTATGGATGGTGGAGGACCTGAGCGACTTGGCGGAAGCGCAACCGGAGACGCGATTATGCGCGGTGACCGATGGCGATACGCCCGCGGCCATTGTTTACACTTCCGGGACAACGGGCGTCGCGAAGGGAGCGGTGCTGACCCAGCACAACTTCGTAGTGAACGCGATCAACCTGGCAACGATTTGGCAATTTACGGCGCAGGACCGGCTGCTATTGACTTTGCCCCTGTTTCACGTACACGGGTTGGGGAACGGAGTGCATTGCTGGTTGTTGAGCGGGTGCCGCATGCGGCTGACAGAGCGGTTTGTGCATGATCAGGCGGCGGGCTGGATGAGAGAGTTTCGACCGACAGTATTCTTTGGCGTGCCAACGATGTATGGCCGGATGCTGGAGTGGGACGAATCTACGGCGGCGGCCATTGGCTCGCAAGCGCGACTGTTCGTTTCGGGGTCGGCCCCATTGCCGGCGGCAGTGCTGGAGGAGTTTCGGAGACTGTACGGGCAGACGATTCTGGAGCGGTATGGGATGAGCGAGACGCTGATGAACCTATCGAACCCCTATGTGGGCGAGCGGCGGGCGGGGTCAGTGGGGATGCCGATGCCGGGCGTCCGCGTGCGAAATCTGGATCCCGAGGGGGTACCGGTGGCGGATGGAGAAACGGGCGAATTGCACTTGAAGGGGCCAAATCTGTTCGCGGGTTACTGGCGGCGACCGGAGGCGACAGAGGCAGCGTTTCGGGACGGGTGGTTCCGGACGGGGGATTTGGCGATCCGATCAGCCGACGGCTACTACACCCTGCAGGGCCGTCGCAGCGATTTGATTATCTCCGGCGGGTTCAACATTTATCCGCGCGAGATTGAGGAATTCCTGGTGGAGCAACCGGGGGTACAGGAAGCTGCGGTGACCGGGGTGAGCGACGCGCGACGGGGGGAAGTGCCGGTGGCTTATATCGTTGCCGATGAAGGGTTGGAAGTGGCGGCACTGGAGGCAGCGTGCCGGGCGCATTTGGCCTCGTTCAAGATGCCGCGAGCATTCGTGAAGGTGGCGAGCCTGCCCAGGACCGCATTGGGAAAGATCCAGAAGCATTTACTGCCGGGAGTCTAGGCGTTTGCGGCAGAGAAGTTGACGATTTCGTTACGGCGGCGGATGTCGGCGATGATGGTGCGCGAAGCGAGGTAGAGGACTAGGGCGAGCAAGGCGGATAGAACGGGCATGACGAGCATGGCTTGCTGAAGGCCGAGGGCGCGAAACGCTTCGGAGACCAAGGGTGAACCGGCAGCATCGGCGGCGCGACGGGCTAGGACGTCGCTGAGTTTGCCGGTGAGCACGGGACCAAAGGCGGCGCCGCAGAGATACATCGCAAAGAAATAGACCGCCATTGCCGAGCCTCGCCGGGTAGGCGAAACGACGTCTTGAATCGAGGAGTAAACCAGCCCGTAGTAGGTGTTGAGCACAGCGTAGAAGAGGGCGAGGAGTGCGATGCAAATGGTGACTTGAGGCGATAGAATGGCGGCTACGGCCAGGGGAACTCCGGTAATGGCGAGCATCGAGGCAGCGCGAAGCCGCCCATTCTCACGACGGAGCGCCACGCGATCGCCGATGGCTCCGGAGAGAAGTCCACCGAGCACGCCGCCAAGACCGAGAGCGAAGCCCACCATGACACCAGCCTGAGCCAAGCTGAGATGGTGAACGCGGATGACGAAGGCCGGAGCGAAGGTAGCAATGGCGTACATATTGAAGTTCAGGAGAGCGCCAGAAGCGATGATCCAGCAGAACGTGGGAATCCGCAGTAAGTCCACGGTGGATTGGCGAGAGTGACTGGCCGTGTGGGGGTGGATTTCGGCGGCACCGCGAATAGGCTCAGGAAGCTGAAGTAAAAACAAGATGGCCAGGAGAGCCGGAGCAGCGGCGGCAATCATCGCCACTCGCCAGCCATAGGCTTGGGCAAGGGGGCCACTGACAAAAAAGCTGAGCGCGCCGCCGACGGGTACGCCGAGCATGAAGATGCCGAGCGCATGAGCGCGGCGCGTGGGCGGATAGAGGTCGCCAAGCCAACTGGTGGCCGCCGGGGCAACCGCCGCTTCACCGACCGCGAAGCCGAGACGGGAGGCAAGAAGCAGGGAATAGCTGGTAGCAAATCCCGCCATGGCCGTGAGGAGGCTCCAGGCGGCAATGGCCCAGGCCAGGAGGGGTTTACGTCGCCAAGAGTCGGCAATCTTCCCTAGGGGAATACCGACGAGGGCATAGAGCAAGATGAATGCCGTACCGAGCAAGCCGATGTCAGCGTCGGTGAGATGAAACTCATGGCGAATCGGTTCGGCTAAAGCGCCGAGGACTTGACGGTCGTAGAAGTTGAGAATGTTGATGCCCGTCAAGACGGCGAGGGCGAACGTGGGAGAAGAGGATTTCACCATGGGCTATAGCGGGGTAGGCTATCACATTCCGCAATTGAGCGCGGGGCCGGTACGCGCTACAGTTGAAATCTCATGCGAAGCAGAGCTTGGTTCGATACACCGGAGTACTACGGATTTTCGCGACGCGCGTGGCTGCGTAGCGAAGGATTCTCGAGTGCCGTTTTTGATGGGCGACCGATTATCGGTATCTGTAACTCTTGGAGTGAACTGACCAACTGCAATGTAAATCTGCGCCCAATGGCCGACGCGGTGAAACGGGGCGTTTGGATGGCGGGGGGCTTTCCCCTGGAATTTCCGGTGATGTCGTTGGCGGAGATGTTGATGAAGCCGACAGCGATGTTGTTCCGCAACTTGATGTCGATGGAGGTGGAGGAGAGCATCCGGGCCCATCCATTGGACGCGGTGATGCTGTTGGCGGGATGTGACAAGACAACGCCAGCGATGTTGATGGGAGCGGCGAGCGCGGACGTGCCGGCGATGCTCCTAACCAGCGGACCCATGCTGGCGGGGGATTGGCACGGCAAAAAACTGGGAGCCGGCACGGATGGCAGAAAGCTTTTCGACTTGTATCGAGCGGGCGAAATGAGCGAAAAGGAAATGGGCGAGGTGGAGTGTGCGTTAGGCCGCTCGGCTGGACATTGCACGGTGATGGGAACGGCTTCAACGATGGCGATCTTGAGCGAGGCGTTGGGGATGTCACCCGCTGGCAGCGCCGCTATCCCGGCACCGGATTCGAGAAGACTGGCGATGGCGGAAGAGGCCGGTCGAAGGATTGTCGAAATGGCCAAGGAAGATCTGCGGCCGTCGCATATTTTGACGGCAGAGGCGTTTGAAAATGCGCTAAGAGTACAGATGGCAATCGGAGGATCAACCAATGCGGTGATCCATTTGTTGGCGATTGCCGGGCGAGCGGGGGTACCGTTGACGCTAGATGACTTTGAGCGTATTTCACGGGAGACACCTTGGTTAGTGAACTTGAAGCCGTCGGGCGAGTTTCTGATGGAGGATCTCTTTTCCGCAGGCGGCGTTCCAGCCGTGATGCGTGAGTTACTGCCTAAATTGCACGGTACAGCGATGACCGTGAGTGGGAGGCCTATTATCGATAGCATTCGTGACGCAGAGTGCCACAATCGTGAGGTGATTCGCGAGTGGAGCCGACCTCTATCAGCAGAGGGTGGTACGGCTATCTTATATGGTAACCTGGCACCGGATGGAGCTGTAATCAAGCCCACAGCCGCGTCGCCCGACTTACTTCAACATCGCGGTCGAGCGCTGGTGTTTGAGTCGCGGGCGGAACTGATGAGTAAGATTGATGACGACGATTTGCCAGTGGAAGCGAGTACTATTCTGGTAATGAAAAACGGCGGGCCGCGCGGAGGACCCGGAATGCCGGAGTGGGGGCAGATTCCCCTACCAAAGCGGCTCCTGAAGCAGGGCGTGCGCGATATGGTTCGTATTTCAGATGCACGGATGAGTGGAACGAGTTTTGGGACGGTGGTATTACATGTCGCACCGGAAAGCGCGGTAGGCGGCCCCTTGGCGTTGGCCCAAACTGGGGACGAAATTGCGCTCGATGTCGCGGGGCGGCGGGTCGACCTAATGATTTCCTCTGAGGAGATGGAACAGCGACGCCAACGCTGGCAACCGCCTCCGGCTGCTTACCAGCGGGGGTACGGCAAGTTGTTCTTGGATCATGTGGAGCAGGCAAACCGCGGATGCGATTTCGATTTTCTCAAGCCGCGATAGTTCTGACAATCGTATTTGTATTTCTGGCGGCCAATCGGTCCGCATACCAAGGGTACTTCTCCGACGATGATCTCGATAACCTGGCGAACACCATGCTGCCGGATCTGAGCATGTTTGGACGAAGCTTCGCGTCGTTCGCCTACGAGAAGTACAATTTCAGGCCTGTCGGACACGTCACCTATCGATGGATGGGGCAGATGTTTGGGCTTTGGTTTCCGCCTTACGTGGCGCTGATTCAACTGATTCATTTTCTGAACGCCTTTTTACTCTATGGACTAGTGCGGCAGCGGATTAATGCGCGAGCTGCGGCTATCACGGC
>JAYVUQ010000696.1:0-2160 GCA_043787785.1 Bryobacteraceae bacterium | reverse complement strand
GGGAGACAAGCGGTACTTACCCGGCGTCAGCTTTTGGATCTCGAACTTACCGTCTTCCAGTTTTTTGACGCGTGGAATGATAGTTCCTGCACCGAAGCTGGCGGGTTGAATCATTATGCGGTCCAAGCGAGGAGCGGGTTGGTTGCCAGATTGGGTAGTTGACTCGACGGTGAGGGTAAGCGGGACGTCGACGCTTTCCCGGACAGCGATTTCTAGACCGGAGATCGGTTCGCCCCCGACGTGGACGGGCTGCTGCGCGTAGTACCCGCGCTCGCCAGCGTCGGAGGATACTTTTATGATGTACGAACCCTTGGGAATAGTTCTGAGAGTGAAAGTGCCGTCGCGGCCAGCGCTGGTGGTTGCAAAGGCGTTGTTCGTTACTGCCTCCGTCGCGACCGGCATGAGCATGATCATTGTGCGCTCTGGCGTGGCACCGGCGGCCGAGGCGAAGTTGAGTTTGCCGCGAATGGAGACGGTTGGAGTGGGCGCGATTTTCATCTCGACGCCTTGGAGGACGCCGCCTGCGGTGACCGTGAGCGTCTCCGCAGAATCGATGGAGAGACCACTGGGGAAGAATTGCGCAACGTAATCGAGCTTAGGGCGCTTTTCGAGTTCTGCGTCGGTCATTAGGCCGTGGGGTTGAACGAAGCCGGGGTTGGAGCGGACGCGAAGGTAGTAGCGGCCGGGCGGGAGGTTGGCGATGCGGAAGGTGCCCTCTTCATCAATGCGCCCGCCGTTGACTGTGGCATACGGTGGCGAGGGGTTTGAGGCACTGCGCTCAATCACTTCAACATAGCCGGACAGGGGCTGACCGTCGAGGTCGGCTAGGTGGCCCGCGATGGCACCTCCGGGGAGTAGCGAGGCGACGAGATCTTTAGTTGGATTGGGGCCTCCGACGGTGGCCTCGATTTGGTCGTTACGCGGGAGGGTCTGGCGGGGTACCGGGTGCCCTGGGTGGGAGGCGCGGACCATATACTTGCCGTCGGCGAGGTCTGTGGCGCGGAAATGGCCAGTGGAATCGGTAGTGACAGTGGTTGTGGCCGGCATCTGACCGCGCGGCGGCATGCCCAGGAAGCGGATCTCGACCATGGCCTTTTTAACGCCCTCGCCGGTGAGGGCGTTGACGACGCGTCCCGTGAGGATACCAGTGGGTGCAGCCTCGGACGGAGGCTGTTGGGCGAGGGAGAGGGAGGCGAGGAGCGTGATTAAGGTGCGCATTTTATTCCTTTCCGACGGGACTATTTGGCCGGGATGCGAGTGAGCTTGATGACGGACTTTTCGCCAGTGGCTACACGGATGAGTTTGGCAGCATCCTCGAAGCGGGCGAGGTAGGCGGGGGATTGCCATTCGTCGGAATCGAGTTCTTCAAAGGCGTAGAGCTTGTATTGGCCCGGAGGCAGAGCTGCGAAGCGGAACTTCCCGTCGGGCGCGGTGGGCAGCATCCGATAGAAAGTGTTAGTCTCTCCCGATTGGACTGCAGGGGCGAGGACAACGAAGGCGGCGGTGCCGGCCGGATCGAGTTCTCCGTTGAGTTCGGCACCGGCTCCGCTGAGGACGATGGCGAGTTCTCCTGGGGGGCCATCCGGGAGATCGAATTCTTTGCGCAGGATGTCTAAGCTGCCGAGGCGAGCGGATTTGACATAGTAACCGGCGGGAACGGGATTGACCTGGAGCCGCCAGCGGCCGGGCGTGACGTTGGCGATGCGGCAGTCTTTGCCAGGTTCCCAAGTGACTCTCGAGCCCGAGGGCATCATTTGATTGGGAACTTCCAAATAGAAGGAGACAGAGGTTGGGGAGTCTGGTTTGGGACTTTCGATGCTTAGCTTGCAGGGTATAGTGAACGTCGGGCGGGGGGTGAGGGTAAATTCCTTCTCTTCGCCAGGCGCGAAATCAACCCGGGCGGTGGCGGAGTGTTTGACACCGGCGAGGTCGTAAGAGGCGGTGATTGTGTATTCGCCGGGAACGATTGCGCCGCCCATGATATCGCCGCTCGGCAGGACGCCGAAACCCATGAATCGGCCGCGGGGGAAGAGCTCGGAGGCGGAAGCGAGGAGGACTTGGATGGGTGAGGAGCGGTCGAAGTTTTCTGGAAGGAGGACCTTGCCCTTGGGCCTGGCGGCCCGGGCGGAGGGGACGACGATGTCGAGGTTGGCAATGCGG
>JAYVUQ010000695.1:0-1894 GCA_043787785.1 Bryobacteraceae bacterium | reverse complement strand
CCACTAAGGGCCCTTCCGTCAGCTTAGCCGCATCATCGGTTTCCGCCGGCAGGTCAACGGTAGTAAAGAGGACAGGTACATTGGTCAACTTAGCCAATTCCATCGCCTTTGCCCTCGGATAAACAAACTCCTCGCCAGAAAGTCTACCAGGGTAGAACCAAGCCCGCAATGCTTCCGGTTGGCCGGTCGGGCGCTCCGAGAAGGTCATCACGGTCTTATCCGTGGCCCGCAACCGATAGTTCGGTATCGCGAGGATCGTCGCATAAACCGTGGTTTCGTCCTTGTTGAAGACCTGTACGATGTGGCGGTCGGCCGCCGAGTTCATGATCTTGAAAACGTACGTTCCGGCGGGCAGAACTCCCCAATCCTTCAAATGGACACCCGGAATTTCTACCGGCTCACTAAAGGTGATCACCGTTTTCTTATTCTGTTCATCCGCCGACGCGTTGAAGCTGAGCAGGGCGCCGCAGAGCACCACCCACCAAGCGGCCGTCAATAACTGAGTGCGTTTCATAGTTTCCTTTGTTCGATTCCCAAGTCTCACCTGGGAGACCACGCCATGTGGTAAGCACTTTGAGGCCCATCACTCGGGAGGATGACAAACGATAGTAGCCATTGATCGGGTCTCTAGAAAGTTACATGGCCAAGAGTGCAATAATCTCCACCGGTGCGAACTTTCTTCCTGCTGTCGCCAAGCAAAAAAAAGACCGCACGCTAACGTATAGCCTGCGGTCAACTCACTAGCTCTGCGATGCGCATCGGATTTCCAAGGCGCGCTACATCCCGGAAGAAGTGCATCGTTTTATTTACGAGCCACCGCCTGCTTTGCCGAAGCTGACAGGTGGTTCCACCACTCATCGGCCTGGGTTTCGGCCACTTCTTTGGCGATGCCGTAGCGCTCCTGCACTCGGCCAATGAGCTGATCCCGCCGGCCAGCAATCCGGTCGAGATCGTCTTGGGTTAGCTTGCCCCACTTCTCCAACACTGACCCCTTCACTTGCATCCACTTACCTTCAAATTGTTCCCAGTTCATGATGTATGTTCCTATTCTTTTCTCTAATTACCCAAGCCGAAAGCTGCTCACACGGGTCCAGAGCCCAACGCCCTGCAGCACCCAGATGAGGACGAACACAACCACGACGATGTTCAGGATCGACTTGATCGTGGACTGCATCGGGATATAACGATTGATCAGGTAAAGCAGCATGCCCACCACGATCAGCGTCAGCACAATATTCACTAAAGGCATAAAAAATAGCCCTCCTGGGCGGTCGGAAGCAATCCAGGTGCCAATTCGCCAGCTCGGTTTGGCCCTCCGATTGCTCCACTGGGTCGAGTCAGGAGACCAGCAATATGACAAAACAAGGTGTGAACTACGAGGAGGTGTTGCAAGTGCACCAAGACGCGTTGCAGCGCTCCTTACGCGGCCGCGAGGTAATTGCCGTCAATACCAGCGCAGACCTCTTCGACCAGATCCAGAACGCCGCCGAGCGAGACATGGCAGTCGGAAGTCTGGAGCGGGAATCCCGCCAACTCAGCAAGGTCCGGGCAGCGTTGCGCCGCATCCAACAGAGTACTTTCGGCATCTGCCTCAACTGCGAAGAAGGAATCAGCCCGCGGCGATTGGCCGCCGTACCCTGGGCTTCCTTATGCCTGCAATGCCAAGAGGCGGAGGATCGCCACGAAATCCCGGTGGTGGATGACGAAGAGCTCCCAGAAATATCGTTGTTGCACACCGCTGCAGCCGCCTGACGTCGAGCGTGAGGTAGTGCCCCCCGGGGATGTAGGCAATGGTGGCTTTGTCAATGAGAAGGGTGTGGCGACACCATCAAACTATCTACTCACTTCGCTGGGATCACCACCGTCACTACGGCGGGTTCCACGATGCGCAATG
>JAYVUQ010000694.1:0-10158 GCA_043787785.1 Bryobacteraceae bacterium | reverse complement strand
CCAAAGCGTACACTCGCCCTTTTGCGCCCATTACGGTTCTCCTTCCTGAGAACTGTCACTAGTTTACTTGTCTCAACTTTGGGTGCACTCCAAGGCTATGACCCAAATTCCGTGGCCCGAATTACGAGTCGTCCCCTGCCTGATTTGCAATCTTCTCAACCGCCGCGAATATGACTTCCAACGACTCGGGCTCTGGCGGTTTCACGAGATGAAAATCAAATCCCGCCTCCGCAGTTTGACGGCGATCCTTTGCTTGGCCCCAGCCGGTCAATGCCGCCAGCAAAACTTTCTTTTGTTCGGGGAAGAGCCGCAACCGGCGAGCAACTTCGTAACCGTCCATTCCAGGCATGCCAATATCGAGGAATATAAGGTGCGGTCGATAGGTCTGTGCGGAAGTCAACGCAGAAGGACCGTCGTACGCCACCCAAACCTGATGACCCTGGAGCCGTAGCAGTATGGCAAAGGTGTTCGCGGCATCCTGGTTGTCGTCTACCACTAACAGGCGATAACCGGAGAGCGATGGTTGCGCCTCGTCGTGCCGATCGAGGTCCGGCTTTACTCCCTTTTCTGCCGATAGCGGCAGAAAAACAGTGAATTCGCTGCCCGTGCCTAAACCTGCGCTCTTCACCGTGACCGTGCCGCCGTGCATCTCAACCAGATTTTTTGCAAGCGTAAGACCAATGCCCAGCCCACCTTGCGCTCGGCCGGCGGCGTGGTGCGCCTGGACGAAGAGATTGAATACCTTCGTCAGCATTTGCGGCGCGATGCCAATGCCGGTGTCCTGAACTCGCAGCAGCACACGATCCCCGGCCCGCTCAGCGCGAACCCAGATCCGGCCACGGGGCTCGGTGTACTTTGCGGCGTTGTTGAGAAGATTGCTAACCACTTGGGTTAACCGCACCGGGTCAGCATCAAGAAGGAGGGATTCAGTAGGAAGACTAACGCTCAGTTGATGCGCCTGCAGATCCATCACCGGCTGGACCATCTCAACGGCCCGAGCAACAATCGCCGACAACTCGATCCGCTCCTTTCGGAGCTCGATCTTCCCCCTCATCACGCGGGACACATCCATCAAGTCATCAACCAGCCGCACCAGATGAGTGAGTTGACGTTCCATCGTGTCACGCGTTTGTTGAATCACTTCCGGATCCACGCGCGGCATCTTGAGGATTTGGAGCGAGTTTCCGATGGGAGCAAGCGGGTTACGAAGCTCATGCGCCAAGGTGGCTAAGAATTCGTCTTTGCGGCGGTCTGTATCCCGCAAGACGTCGTAAAGCTTCGCGTTTTCCACGGTGAGCGCGGCCCGGCGGGCGATCTCCTCCGCTAGATGCACTTCGTCAGGCCCGTAGCGGCGGCCAGAGACGCTGTACCCCACCGTGAACGCCCCGAGCCGTCGGTTTCCAACGGACATTGGGACCGTCACCCAGGACGAGGGACTCAAATCGCGAAGGAATTTCAGCTGTTCGGGACTTGCCGCAATTTCTTGCAGCCATGCGTCGCTGATGTCTTGGGTCACCACGGTCATACCCGCCCGAATGGACCGCGACACGGGGTGATTTTCAGCGTCCTGATCGGGCCCGAAGAAGTTTGCTTGATCGCGAAGATGCGTCTTTTCCGGGTCGACGTGCCTCCAATTAAGCCTTTCCAGCCGACCGTCATCGCTGAGCAGGTCGAAGAAACAGAAGTCTCCGAGCACCGGAACAGTGAGATTCGCGACTTCTCCCAAGATACTTTGATAATGCAAGGATCCGACAAACGCCGCGCTTACCTCCGACAGGAACCGCTGCTGCGCTTCGCGTTGCCGTAGCGCCTCTTGCGCTTCCATCTGTTCGCTGATGTCGGTATTTGTGCCGAACCAGTAAAGCACTCGCCCTTTTTCGTTCTTCAACGGATTAACGCGAGTTAAAAACGGGTGGAACTTTTGGTCCCGACCGCCTTTGAGCGGAAAGACCATGCTGAAAGGCTCCCCACTCTCAATGGAACTCTTCCATCCCGTCAGCACATCCGGCAAGACAGCCGGATCATGCACTGACTGCCAGCCCCAACCTTCCATCTCTTCAGGAGTCGTCCCGGTATAGTCGTACCACCGCTCGTTGTACCAGAAAATGTAGCCGTCCGGATGAGCCATCCAGGCAAGCTGCGGAATCGTGTTCGCAAGCAGGCGTAACTTTTCCTCACTCTCGCGGAGCGCCGCCTCCGCTCGCCTCCGCTCACTCGCATCGCGGAAATAGACGGCTAGGCCATCAGGAGATGGAAACGCATGAACCTCATACCAGCGGTCATGCGGAGCGTAGAAAGTCTCAAAGGTCTTCGTCACGTTCTCGGCAACTGCCGCACGATAATACCGTCCGAAGTCGCTATCGAGTGTCGCGGGGAACTCCTCCCATAGACTCTTGCCCAGTAAGTCCTCTCGTGTCCGACCCAGGAAGTGTTCTGCCTGCCGGTTAACGTAAACGTGTCTCCAAGACTGGTCGAAGGCCACAAACGCATCGGAGATACTTTCGAGGATCGTACTGGTACGCCGCTCCTGTTCGCGGAGTTTGGCTTCGGCTGCCCGGCGCTCAGTAACGTCTCGTGTAAAACAGCGGGTATGGACGAATTTACCATCCTTCCACAGCACACTTGAGTCGATGAGCACATCCTTGATTGAGCCGTCCTTGCAACGCAGCCGTGCCGGATACTCTTTTAGTTTTTCCCCTGCTTTGAGCCGGTCGAGTATGTCGGAGATCACCGCTTCGTCGGCATGAAAATCTGCGATTGCACGGCCGACGTACTCTTCCCGGCGGTAGCCGAGCAGTTCGAGCTCGGCCCGGTTCACGCGGAGAACGATACCGTCCGGCCCGACCAAGTGAAGACCCACCGTGGCGTTTTCAAAGAAGTCCGATAGCTCCTGTTCCCTCTCGCGGACCTCCCCTTGCGCACGATGCCGCTCGATGAACTGTGCGAGTTGACCACAGACGCTGTTCATCAATTCGAGCAAATGCGAATCTGGATCTCGTATCTCCTTGCTGAAAAATTCGATTACGCCAATCGTTTCTCCTGAGACAATCACCGGACAGGCAAAGGCCGCGTGCACACCATCACTGGCGGCGGGAGCAAGCCTGGGAAAATTCGACTCGTGAAGAACATCCTCTACCCAAGCGCTCGCGCCCGACGCCCAGACGCGGCCCGGGAGCCCTTCGCCTCGCCGAAAGGTGAGGGCCCGGCTTACAGCCTCGAACGCTTTGATCGGCACATCTGGGCGATGCCAACTTTCGAGCAGTCTCAGACTCTGGCCGTCGGGCGCTTGAATCCAAAAGGCACCGTAATCCCAACCAAGGTTCTTACAAACCGCCGCCAACGCACCGCTCGTTGACTCTTCAACCGACGTCGCTTGCGAAAGTACCTGGGTAAAGGCAAGGCGAGCGGCTCGGTATTGCTCCGCCCGGGTGCGTTCAGTAATGTCCCGCAGGTAGGCTGTAAAAACGGCCGGGCCGTCCAGCGAGATGCGGATGATCGCCAGTTCGATTGGGAATGCGGTGCCGTCCGCCCGAACGGCAGTGATTTCGAGCCGCCGGTTCAGGACAGGCCCCTCCCCCGTCGCGAGGTAATGCGCCATGCCCTGACGGTGGCGCTCCCGCAAGGAAGGGGGAATAATCAGTTCCGCAAGCTCTTTCCCGATTGCGTCTTCGCGGCGGAAACCGAAGGTCCTTTCGGCCGCCGGGTTGAACTCGACGACATTTCCCTTGTGATCCATCGTGATGATGCAGTCGAGCGAGGTTTCGAGGATGGCACGGTTGCGCGCTTCGCTCGTTCTAATTTCCCTCTCGCCGCGGCGCTGCTCGGTGACATCGCGAAAGATCAGCACGGCCCCGACAATCTTTCCGGATGCATCCCGAATGGGTGCCGCCGAATCGTCAATCGGCCGTTCAGTTCCGTCCTTCGCAATGAGAATGGTGTCCTTACCGAGGCCGCTGTTTAACCCGTCCTGAACAACCTTGGAGACGGGGTTCTCAACCTCGCCTTTGCTCTCCTCGTGGTAAATTTTAAATACCGTTTCAAGCAGTTCATTTTCGGCTTCTTTCTGGGTCCAGCCCGTCAAGCCTTCGGCCGCCCGATTCACGACGACAACTCGTCCTTCGGCGTCGGTCGCGATGACCGCATCGCCGATACTTTCGAGTGTCACCCGCAGCCACTCTTGCTGCTTTCGCAGTTCCTCCTGGTTCTGCTTGCGCTGCGTGATATCGCGAAAAACCAGCACGCTTCCCACTAAGTTTCCGTCGTCATCGCGGATCGGCGCCGCGGAATCGTCGATCGGAAACTCCGTGCCGGTTTGCGAAATAAGAATCGTGTGGTTTGCAAGACCGACGATCGTGCCCTCTTCTAACGCACGAAGAGCCGGATTTTCAACTGGCTTGCGAGTTTCTTCATTGACGATCTGAAATACTTCTGGCAGCGGTTTGCCTTCCGCCTCAGCATTACCCCACCCGATTAACGCCTCGGCGACAACATTCACAAAGGTGACCCGGCCTTCCGCGTCGGTGCTAATTACTCCATCGCCGATACTTGCAAGCGTGATCCGAAGCCACTCTGACTGCTTTCGCAGCGCTTCCTCGGCGCGCTGTCTTGCGGCGAGGATGCTGTGCGCGTTCTGCAGGGCCACCGAGCGAAGGCGCTCGTCTTCGTCGTCGTGTACGGCCATTAAGCGCCTCCCAGCACCTGGGACGCTAGGGCCGTTCCCAGGATGCGCGCGCGAATTTTCGCGAAAGCCTCGTCACGCGTCGTCGAGGTGTCGTCGCAGAAGGGCGAAAATCCGCAATCATCCGTGGTTCCGAGCTGCTCAGCCGGAATAAATTTGGCCGCTTCCAGAATGCGGTCCCGGATTTCTTCCGGCGTTTCGACACGCGGATCGATGGGCGCGACAACGCCCACAAATACCGTATGATGCGGCTTCATATGACGGCGAATGATTTCGAGCACGCGGATGCGGTCGCTCTCTCCAGCAAGGGCGACGTAAAAATTCCCGACCTCTAACTCGAATAAGCTCGGAAGCAGGTCCGCGTAATCGACATCCGCGCTATGTGTCGAATCGCGATCGCCCCCAGGACAGGTGTGGACTCCGATTCGTTTTCGGTCCTCCGCGGAAAACCCGGACAGAGCCAAATTGTTAAGGTCGATAAAGCTATTCAGCAACTGCCCCGAGGGGTCTAGTTTTACCGCCAGTCGGCCTTCGGTAAAATCGATCTGGACTTTATGGGCCCCTTTCTGAAGACAGCTCGTGACTTCCTTCTGGTGTTCCTTTAGCAAATCTTCGATAAACTGCTCGCGGGAATAGCCGGGAATTTGCTCAGCCGGATACATCAGGCTGAGCGCGGAAGGAGAGATCACCGCCTGCTTCACCGGCACCCGTGCATATCGTAGCGCTGTCTCCAAAAAGCAATCTGCGGACCTCGTGTAGTGAAACGGTCCGGCGGTCAGGCGCAGCATACGGCGAACGTGGCCCGCGGCGAAGGGGATCTTGAATCCGTCCGGGGCCACATTCGGGAGCCCATGAACGCAGTAGGTCCAAAAGTTGTGATACTTCCTCTGCTCGCCGTCCGATATCACCGGAGAGCCGGTCGCCTCGAACTGTTCAATGGTGCCGCGGGTGGCTTGCTCGTACAGCGGCTCAAGCCGCGGGTCAGTGCCGTCCCCCTGTCCGATCGCCGCAAGCAGGCTCAGGGGCCTCGGAATACTCCCGATCGGCTCCGTCGGAAGGGTCGACTTTACCGTGACGCCTTCAATCATGGAATTCCCCTTTCCTATGGCCGTTCGAGACTCCCACGACTCGTAATTAACGTTTCGTGGGCCGGAGGATCGAGCGGCTCGCTTGACGGCGGAAATTCCAAATGAAATACCGAGCCCCCGTTAAGTTTCGACTCCGCCCAGATGCGTCCGCCATGCTGTGTCAGAACCTCCCGGCAGAGCGCGAGTCCAAGCCCGGCCCCAGACGTCTGATAATCATGCAACCTCGTAAAGGGCTTAAATATCTCTTCCGCGTACTTCTCCTCGAATCCGAAACCAGCGTCTCGAATGCTTACCCGGCAACCTGCATCGCTGCTTACGCAGGTGATGGAAATCACGGGGTCTTCTCCCCCACCGAAGCGCAGCGCGTTAGAGAGGAGCTGTTTGAAAACTTCGGCAAGCTGCGCGCCATCTCCGCGCACAACGGGCAGGGGTAAGCGTTCTAAACTACCAGGCCAACTTCGAAAATCAGTCGCCAAACTCTTCAGCGCTGTATCGAGCGCCTCTTCCAGCGGGACAAGGTCAGACCTCGACGCGCCGAACAGAATCCCGATAAATCGTTCGATGCCATCAAGAACCTTCCTCGCCTTCGTTAGCTGACGAGGAATGTCAGTCGCGATGCGTAACGGTTCCTCTGCCAATTCCTTGCCATGTTGCGCAACGAGGAGCTGAGCCTGCAGGGAAGCAGCATTTAGTGGATTGCGGACATCGTGAAGCGCAGTTGCGATGAATCGCTCAAGCCGGTCGTCGGCTTGCCACGCCTTGGGTCGGTCAGCACTTTCTCCCATCGTTAGTACTTTACCACTGAGGGTTCGTGCCCGGCATCATCATCATGAGGAAAAGGCATGTCCACCAGAAAACCTGTCTCAACACCAAAGCTCGCGGCAGGGACGATACGCTGCGCCTCACCGTCCACGCCGAATCGGCCCAGGTGCAACCCGTGTCGGCACTTGGTTAGGCTTCGTGGTCTTGCGGCAGAACCGTATCCGCCCGTGGTGCTCGTGGATGGCCGATTCCCCTGGCCCCGATCACCGTTGTTCCGGAAGACGGATCGAGACGATCAACCCTGGCTGGGCCTGGCGGGCGTGGATCCTCCCGCGATGCAACCTGGCCGCGCCTTGGGCCAGGGATAGGCCCAGGCCCGTGCCGCCTTTTGCGTGGTTCCGGGAAGTATCCACGCGGAAGAAAGGAGCGAAGCTCCTCTCCAGGGATTCCTCGGGTACGCCGGGTCCGCGATCGCGAAAGGACGCGACGACGGTGCCAATTTCCGAGGCGAGGGTGCTGTCGATGGCCTCGCCCGTGGGACTGAAGCGGATCGCGTTTCGCGGGATATTGTCGAAGGCCCGGCGAAGTCACGCGCTGTCGCCGGGCCATGATGGTGCATTGCTGCTCGGAGGCTTCCCAGGCGCAGTCGTCGATGAGATCTCCAAGCAGCGATCGCAGGTCGATTCGTTCGAGCCGCGCTCGATTCGACTGACACATCGTGAGTAACTGCTCGTTGAACGCGACTAAGTCAGCGGCCTCCGGCACCGGCACCAGACAGTTACGCCGGAACCAACCCAGCTCGCCCTCCACGCCGCCTTTCTCGTTGCCACTCGCCGGGTTACAGTATTCGCGCTGGTAGCGCCAGTGCGAACGGAAGGCAATGATCCGGTCCGTCTCGATCCGTTGCCGACCCCGCAGAATCTTTTTCACCACCGAAGTCATGTTGTCGTAGCGCAGAGTTCTAAATACTCCGTCGAAGTATTGGAACGCTAACTCGTGCGCTTCCAGCAAAGCTTGCTGCGTCGCATTCGTATAGGCCTTATGAAAGGCATCGAGGGAGGCCATGCTGCGCATCGCAAAGATCTGTAACTTACAAGCCTCGCCGCCTAACTTCGCCGTCGCTTCGAACCAATCCACCTAGCCTTCCTGGCCCCAATCGTAACTGTGCGGAATAAACACCTCGCGCTTATCCAGGCCCATCTCCCGCCGCCGCTGTTGCACATAGCGCCGCACCGGTGGCTCACCTACCGGATGCGCCGGATGCTCGTCCCGCAACCGCGTCCAAATCCGATGCGCCGTGTGCCGCTGCTTGCGCGGCGCCTCGCGGTCGGACTCGAGCATCCCCTCGATCGCCGCCTTCACCGGCCCCAGTTTCGGCTGCTCCCGGATGGCCTTCTTCCGTTCCGGTGGGATCGCCTAGCTGATCGCCTGCCGCACCATCCGCCGATGCAGCCCATGCTTCTTCGCCAATCCCTGAATCGTCTCTCCGGCCGCATACCCGCGGGCAGTTCTTCAAATAGTTCCACTTTTCGTCTCCTGTCCATTCCCGAATTTTGTCATCCGGGGTTGTCCAGGTGGGCCAAATCAGACGATCAAAGTGGGCCAAATGAGATGAGCGAACTCACAATTGCTTCGAGCCTAACAAAGCCCGCAGCTTGAGAGTCGCTACGTTCTACGATCTACCGGGCATTCCCGAACCCGCTGGGGCAAGAGCACTCGCGAGGCGTCGGCGTCTGAAGCGTACGAGACGATCCTAAACTGGATCTGCGGTGCCAAGCCCTAGGAGTCTGTCGGAGATAGATTTTGACGTACCTAGAATGAACAACTTACAGACAATTTGCAGATGTAGATTCCCCGCAAGTCGTTGATTCTAGGTAGAACGATTTCTATCTCCGACACACTTCTAGAGCATTGAGTCATCGAATTCACTGAATCTCAGCCGTGGCAGAGTGATCGTGAATGCAGAACCTTCCCCAGATGCGCTTTTGAGATCAATCCTGCCCCCCATTGCATCGCATAGTCGTCTGGTGATTGCCAGGCCCAGACCTGTACCGCCTTCATGCTTCGAACTCGATGAATTCACCTGAGTAAAAGCCGTGAAGAGCTTCTGTTGATCCTCTTCACTTATGCCTTTTCCGTTATCCCGGACACACCAGTGAGACCATTCCTTACCATCAATTATTTCTGGTTGCATGGACAGCTCGACTTGGCCATTTTGAGTAAACTTGCAGGCATTGCTCAGCAGGTTGAATAAACTCTGACGAAAGCGAGTAGGATCAGTCCAGTAAGCACCTAGCGGCTTCCAGGGATGAACGACGATTTTGTTTTTGTTCTTTGCAGCCAGCGGCTGCACGGTAGCAATACATTCGTCTACCAGGGTCTCAACATTGATCCATTCTGGTTGAATCGTCATCTTGCCGGCTTCGATCTTTGACAAGTCCAAAATATCGTTAATAAGCGAAAGAAGGTGACGTCCAGCGGTGAGGATCCGGTTGAGATCGCTAAGATATTCGGAATGACCATTTTCGGTCGCGTCTTCGGCGATCATTTCGGAGTAGCCGAGGATTGCATTCAATGGCGTTCGTAGTTCATGGCTCATATTGGTGAGGAATTCACTCTTGGCTCGATTGGACGTCTCAGCCTGTTCTTTCGCCTCCTGAAGCTGGCTTTCTACTCGCTTGCGTTCGGTGATGTCGCGAAAGATAACAGTTAACTGATTTTCGCCTCCGATCGTTGACTCGCCAACGGAGACTTCAAGAGGCAGATAAAGGCCAAGCTTATCCACCCCGAAGACTTCGAACGTTTTCAAAGAACAAAAGGAGTGGCTAATTCCTGCTGGAATCAAATCCACAAGCGACTTGCCAACGAGACTGCCTTTGGGATAGGCAAAAATACGTGAAGCCGCCGCGTTGGCATAGAGAACCTGATCGCGCTCGTTGACGGTAAGAATGCCTTCAGAAGCCGTTTCGGCAACCACTCGAAAGCGGGCTTCACTCTCACGCAGGGCCTCCTCGGCTTTCGACCGCTCTGTGACATCCCTATAGCTCCAAACTCGGCCTAGTACCTGATCGCCAACCCTATGGGCCTGAGAATATCGATCAAAAACCCGGCCATCTTTGAAATGGATAACGTCATGGCTAGGCTCTGAGGGATTCTCAGACAGCTTACGAATACGGTCGATAAAACCCTGCGGATCAACCAAATGGTCGCAAATGAATTCGTTAGGTACAACGATCTGGTCTCGAGCCGATATTTTTGAAGGCTCCCTCCAAAGATCCATCATCCGCCGATTCTGACTTACGAGTTCCTGCTTTAGGTTGGTCACAACAATGCCATCTGCAGTGGCATCGAAAATCGCCTGAAGAAGTGAAAGTAGTTCAGCTCTTTTTGCTTCAGCTTCTCGGCGCTCAATTGCTTGTCCTACCTGCAAACCAATACGGGCGAAGACCTCGAGCAGATTTGAATCAGGTTCGTGTACTTCGAAATCGAAGAACTCAATCACCGCGAGCACATTGCCGCTAGCGATTAGCGGGAAGGCAAAACCACTGCCAACACCACTGTCGGATGCGACGGCACAACGGGGAAAATTACTTTCCTTGGAAAGGTCTGGTATCCAACGGGATTTAGCTT
>JAYVUQ010000693.1:0-13378 GCA_043787785.1 Bryobacteraceae bacterium | reverse complement strand
AGCGGCTGACGGGGATTTGGTTATTGGGGAATTGATCGCGCACGGAGCCGGCTCCGGTGGGGTTGGCGCGGGTGGTGGAAGGGTCGAAGACGGGCAACTGGCGACCGCTCGCATCGACCCAATTGCGGAAATCGCCACCGTACATTTCGGGGGCGGGGACGCTGAGGATGGTGGCGTTGGCGCCGACACGGTTGCGGAAGCCTTCGTAGGAGACGAACCAGAAGCTTTTGTTGCGGCCGTTGTAGAGTTTGGGGATGATGACGGGTCCGGCGGCGGAGAAGCCGAAGTCGTTTTGGCGGTAGATGGAGCGGGTTTGAGCGAAGAAGCCGCGGGCATCGAGCTTGTCGTTGCGGAGGAAATTATAGACGGAGCCATGGAAAGCGTTGGTGCCGGATTTGGAGGCGAAGGTCATCACGCCGCCGCCGGCTTGGCCGTATTCAGCCTTAAAGCCATTGGTATCCACGCTGAACTCAGTAAGGGCTTCGACCGAGGGAGTATTGAGGGCAGCCTCGGAGGTATCGCCGGAGCGGTTGGTACCGACGGAGTGGCCGTCGAGAGTGGCATCCCATTGGGCGGCTTGGCCCCCACCAATGGAGAGCCCTTGGCCACTGCCGCGAGCTTCGGCGGCGACGGCGACCAAGTTGAAGGGGCTGCGCATGGCACCGCCGACGACGAGAGGGAGTTCGTCAACTAACTTGTTTTGGACAGAGGTACTGACGCGAGAGCTATCGGTTTGGAGAGCACTGGCGGTGGCGGTGACCTCGATTTGGTCAGTGACTTGGCCTAGCTGCAGCACGGCGTCGATGCGAACGGTGGAGGAAGCGGTGACGACGGCATTCTGCTGCAGGTAGCGTTTGAAGCCGGTGGAAGTGACTTCGATGCGGTAGGTGCCGGGCGACAGATTGGGCACGCTGTACTCGCCATTGGCGGTGGCGACGCTTTTGTTGACGACGTTGGTGTCGCGGTTGGTGATGGCGATGGCGGCGGCGGGCACGGCGGCGCCGGTGGGGTCGGTGACGATGCCGGTGATGGATCCGCGTTCACTTTGCGCGTGGAGGCTGAGGAGGACGACGAAGGCGAGTATGACTTTTTTCATTAAGGTTCTGCAGGGATTCTATGCCCGTACGAGGAGGCGCGTCAAATGAAGGGGGGGCTGGGTGGGGCCGAAGTGCGGGCTGAGACGGTTGGTGGAATCACACGCCGGAGTGTGCGGAAAGGGTAGGACAGACCTGGAGGTCTGTCCTACGGGCGGGCGGATGGGGGCTAAGAGGGGTTGTCGAGGCCCATGATCTGGAAGCCGGCGTCGACGAAAATGATATTGCCGGTGACGCCGCGGCCGAGGTCGCTGGCGAGGAAGACGGCGGTGTCGCCGACTTCATGGGGGTCGGTGTTGCGCTTGAGGGGTGCGAGAGAGGCGACACCGTCGAGCACTTTGCTGAAGTCCTTGATGCCGCGCGCAGAGGTGGTTTTAATGGGGCCGGCAGAGATGGCATTGACGCGGATCTTTTGGGGGCCCAGGTTGGCGGCCAGGTATCGCACGGATGACTCCAGCGCGGCCTTGGCGACGCCCATGACGTTGTAATTGGGGATAACGCGGATGGAGCCGAGGTAGGTAAGCGTCATGATGGCACCGCCTTCGGTCATCAGGGGGGAGAGGGTACGGCTGACGGCGACGAGCGAATAGGCGCTCACGTCGAGGGCCAAGGCGAAGCCGGCGCGGGAAGTTTCGACGAAGGGCTTGGAGAGTTCGTCCTTGCCGGCGAAGGCAATCGAATGGACGACGGTGTCGATGCGCTCGCCGGCTAAGGCGGTGGCCAGTTTCTCGAGCTCCGCATCCACGGATACGTCGCAGGCCATGATGCGCTCGGCACCCAATTCGGCGCCGAGCTCTTCAATCGTCTTCTGCTGGCGTTCGCTTTGGTAGGTGAGGATGAGGCGCGCGCCTTCACGCTTGAACGATTGGGCGATGGCGTAGGCGATGGACCATTTGTTAGCGATCCCGAGGATGAGGGCCGTCTTACCGGCGAGCAAATTTGACATCTGTTTTAGTGTAGCCCCGGTGGGCGAAGAACGGAGTGACTTACTTGCGGGGTTCGCTAGAGGGCGGGACGATGCCCTTCATGCGCATGTAAGTGACCATGTTGCCGTAGTGCTCAAACAAGTGGGCGGTGTTGAATTGCAGGGCACCGGCGCGAGTCATGTCGCCGCCAAAGACCTTCACCACTTCGAGGGCCGAGGCATCAGTGGCCGACTTATAGGCTTCGTCGCAGTAAGCGCTGGCCTTGGTGTAGGCCTCGAGCAGTTCGGCTTTCGTACCAGTGGCCGGCACCTTGATGGCGGGATTTTTTGCACCCATGGCCGCCGAGCAGAAGGCATACTGCGACTCCGACACGTGCGAAGCCAACTCGGCAAAGGACCGCACGGTATCTACCGGCTTATAGGCAAAGTACTCCTCCGGCATCTTCTCGATGCTGCGTTTGAGGACGCTGGCGATTTGCGCCTGGCGCATCCGTAGGTTGCCAGCCAAAGACTTGGCGTCAGGGTTCGGAGCGGGTTGGCTGAAGGCAATCGCCGTCAGCGCGCTAAGAGCAAGAAGGGTACGAAACATGCCGCCATCATGTCCTGATTCGGGGAAGATGCGCAACATCGAGGCATGGATTTCGTGATGGTTGCAGCAGGCGGCAGCGCTAAAGGTTCAGGCGAGGGTGGGCGCGGAGATGGTGGCGTCGAGCTCATCCAGCCGCTCGATGCGGACGAGCTTGATGCGATTGCGGTCCATTTCGAGGATGGTAAATCGCAGGCCCTCCTCCTCCAATTGGCTATTGACGCCGGGGATGTAGCCGAAGTGGAAGAGCAGAAAGCCGGCGAGGGTTTCGAAGCCGCCATCGGTGGGCAGTTCAATGCCGTGGAGAGCGGAGAGGTCGCGGATGGGGATGGCGCCTTCGAGTTCCACGATGGAGGCTTCCCAGACGATGGGGTCGCGCGGCACGTCGTGTTCATCTTCAATCTCGCCGAAGATCTGTTCGAGGACGTCTTCGAGAGTGAGCAGGCCGGCGATGGTGCCGAACTCGTCGACGACAAAGGCCATATGCGCGTGCCCGTTGCGGAACTCATCGACCAGCTGGTTGAGCGGCTTGGTTTCGGGAATCACGAAGGCTTTACGGACGTACTGGGGCAGTTGAAAGGGGGGCACGGCACGGCGCTTTTCGGTAGCCATGCGGCGCAGGTGCCAGACGTCGAGGAGGTCGCGAAAGTGAACGATACCGACGAGATTTTCGGGATTGGCGTCGTAGACGGGGATGCGCGAGTGATGGCTTTCAGTCATGGCTTTGAGGACGTGGTCGAGGGAGGAGGTGAGGGGGATGGAGACGATGTCGCGGCGTGGCACCATGATTTCGCGGGCGACGTAATCGTCGAGGTCCAGCAGGCGTTCAATGGCTTGTCGCTCGAAAGCGGGCAGAAAGCCCTCTTGATGGCTCGACTTCACAATGAACTTGAGCTCTTCAGAAGAGTGAGCACCAGTGTGGCCGTGGCCTTCGGCGCCCAGCAAACGGCTGAGCCAAGCGGCCAGGCGCTCCACGACAATGACGAAGGGCTCGGAGGCGCGAAAGATAATTAAGAGGATGGGCGCGGCGATAATGGAGAGCTTTTCGGCCCGGGCGAAGCCGATGTTTTTGGGCACCACTTCGCCCGCCACCACCAGGGTGAGGGTGAGCAGGAGAAATGAGAGGAAGACGCTGAAGCCATGCAGCAGATGCGCCACGGGTGGAGGCGCCAGCGGCGTCAGGAAGGTTTGTATCTGATGGGTGATCAGTTCCTCAAACTGGCCCAAGGCCAGAGCGCAGATACCGATGCCGACTTGAACTACCGACAGCAGCCGCTCCGGATTGGCCAATAGCTTTAATGCCGCTTGCGCACCCAGATTGCCGTCGCGAGCCAAAGACTCGAGCCGCGAGCGGCGCGTCGAAATGAGCGCCACCTCGGCGGCGGCAAAGAAGCCGTTCACGGCGGTGACAACGACGAACAGCAGTAATTTATAGATCATGTGGGTGCGGAAGGTACAATTGGAGTTCTCCGCGTGAAACGAATTCTCCAGTTTATCAATGTGTTGATTGCTCTGGCGCTGATGGCGTCCGGAGGGGTGCTTTATTGGTACGGCTACCGGTTACTGCCGCAGACGGCGGGCGCGCTGGCCTTGGGTGTCACCGCGCCGGGCAAGATCGCGCGCGACGCGCTCGGCGTACCGCATATCCGCTCGGCTACCATCGAAGACGCGGTATTTCTGCAAGGGTACGCCATGGCGCAGGACAGGCTTTGGCAAATGGACATGGCGCGCCGACAAGCGTCCGGCCAGGTAGCCGAAGTGGTGGGACGCGCGGCGATCGAGAGCGATGTGGAGGCGCGCCGGTGGCGTTTGCGGCACATTGCGGAGGCGCAGACCAAGATCGTGCCTCCGGGCGAGTATTCGGTTTTGGCGGCATACGCGCGGGGAGTGAATGCCTTTATTGCGACGCATCATGACTCGCTGCCGGTGGAGTTCACGTTGATGGGCTACGATCCGCGGCCGTGGACCATCACCGATACGCTGGTGATCGGCATGCAAATGGCCAAGAGCCTGTCGGCGACGGACGAAGCCGAACTCCGCAAGGCTTCGATGCTCGAAGTAGGCGAGCCGGAGAAAGTGGATGTCCTCTTTCCGGTGCGCACGGGCGGCGAATCGCAAATGGGCTCCAATGCCTGGGTGGTGAACGGGAAATGGACGAAGAGCGGCAGGCCTTTGCTGGCCAATGACCCCCATTTGCAATTCGGCTTCCCATCCACCTGGTATCAGGTGCATCTGGAAGCGCCCGGCTTGAACGTGGTGGGTGTCACCCTGCCCGGCATCCCGATGGTGATCATCGGCCATAACGACCGGATCGCCTGGGGAGTCACCAATCTGCATTTCGACGTGATGGACTTTTACGTCGAGCGCATGAATCTGGCCACTGGCCAGTATGAGTTCGGCGGCAAAGTGGAGCAGGCGCAATTGGAGCGCGAGGCGATCGCCGTTAAGGACGAGAAGCCGCGCATCTTTACGCACTGGCTTACGCGCCATGGCCCGGTGCAAGTGCGCCCGGTGGGCACCAAGCAAGGGCCGACGAATCAGGCCCTGGCCCTGCGCTGGACCCATGCCGACCCCACCGGCTTCTCCTTCATCTTTCTGGATTTGAACCGCGCCGGAAACTGGACTGGCTTTCGCGCCGCCCTGGCGCGCTACCCGGGTGCCGCGCAGAACTTTGTTTATGCCGACGTCGATGGCCACATCGGCTATCAGGCCACCGGACGGTTCCCGATTCGCAAAGGCTTCAAAGGCGACGTCCCGCTGGATGGCCACGGGCAGCAGGAGTGGGACGGCTTTATTCCGTTCGATGCGCTGCCCCGCAGCTTCGATCCGGCGAGCGGCCGCTTGGTGACGGCGAATCAAAATCCGTTTCCCGCGAAGTATGAGTACCCCGTCGCCGGACGCTTTACCTCGCACTACCGGCAGAGGCAGATCGAAGCCATGCTGGAGACGGGCAAACCCTTCACCGCCGAGAAAATGCTCGTCATTCAGAAAGACGTCTATTCGTCCTTCTCGCACTTCCTGGCCCAGCAGGTACTCGAGGCTTATCGCGCCCGGGGCCTCAAAAATTCGAAGCTAGCCGGTGCGGCGGCGGTGCTCGAAAGTTGGAACGGGCAGATGGAAAAGGGCACGCCCGCGCCGTTGCTGGTGACGCTAATCTATCAACAACTGCGCCGGACGGTGGCCGACCGCGCGGCGCCTGGCCACGGCGCGGATTACGACAGCGAGATCGCCGCCAGCGTGATGGAGCGCCTCTTGCGCGAGCGGCCCAAGGATTGGTTTGGAGACTATCCGCAAGTGCTGTTGCGCGCCTTCTCTGAAGCGGTGGAGTTGGGGCAACGCAACTACGGCCCCGACGTCAGCAAGTGGGACTACGGCACCTATTTGATGTTCACGCAGGTGCACCCGGTGCTGGGCCGCTTGCCGCTGGCCAACTCGTTCCCCTTCTCAATGGTGGCCGATGGCTTCCGCGTGGGCCCGGTGCCGCTGAGCGGATCAACGACGACGGTAAAGCAGACCACGCTGCGCACGGCCCCGTCGATGCGTTTCGTGGCTGACTTATCCAACTGGGACGCGAGCCTGAACAACATCACCATCGGGCAATCCGGCCAGCCGCTCTCGCCGCACTTTCGGGATCAATGGAAGGCTTACTATGTGGGCGACAGCTTCCCGATGGGCTTCCGGCAGCCGAAGATCGCCAAGACGCTGGATGTAACGCCCGCGCCGTAGTGCGCATGATTGAGACGCTGCTCGCACCGCTCCATCCCAACGAGGACGCGCTCACTCCCGTGTTTCAAGCCAACGTCGACGACGAGATGCTGCGTGAGATCGCCGAGGCGGACTATGGCGAAGGAGCTACCGAGTGTCACGCTCTATTGCGCGAAACGTTGTGCACCGGACGCGCCTCACCTCGTGCTAGTGAGGGTCAGCTTCGCGAGGTGCTGAGTCTGATCCACTGGGGGCCGCGGTCGTGCGAACTGCGGGGTTGCTGAGTGCAGCTATTCGCCTGTACCGCGCTCCTGCGGATGGCCCCGCAGGAGCCCGAAACGTTTTACGGCGAAAGCGATACGTTGGCTCCGTTCGTCTCCTGCGCCATCCAACTGGGCGAACCCGTAGCGCGGGCGGCGGCGTCCATGTTCGCGGGGCGCTTGCTGGCTTATCCGGGAGAGGGAGAAGATCCGCCTTTCGTCGCGTTTGCCATCCTCTTGCCGGCGGCATTTGTCGAACGCCGACCAGAGCTGGAGGCCTGGCTGAATCAGATGGTCCAAGTGGGTGAGGGCCGAAGAATCCCGCGCCCGAGCTGACCCGAATCTGGATTCCCCCGACACCGTTCCCGAGGACATGCCCGGGGTTCCGCTCATGGACGGCTGGATCGCGGCCCAGGTGAATGAGCTAACGGAAGAATTCGAGAACTCTAAGCACGAATGGCTCCTCGGCCTCACCGCCCATTGCATATTTGAAGGCCTTTGGCGGTGGGCCGCAAGGCGCGTTCTGCTGGAACCTCCGACTCCCCATCCCCATGAGGCAGACGCGTCGCTGCGGCGGTTGGGTGCGCTGGTGGCGAAGGCTTGAAACGAAGCGTCAAAACAGAAGGCTTACTATGTGGGCGACAGCTTCCCGATGGGCTTCCGGCAGCCTAAGATCGACAAGACGTTGGATGTGACGCCGGGGCGGTAGTGCTCATTCCGGTAGACTTTCGAGATCGGCCAAGTCTTTCGCGCGGGCGCTTGCGGTTTTGTTCTGCCGCAGATGCGCCAAGCTAATGACAGGTACGATGAGGTCTTCAATTTCAATTTGTTCTTTTTCGGCGTAGCAAGCATTGAACTCTACTCCTGAAATCGAGGTCAAAATTTCAATCCGAATGGGGGGCAGTCCCATGCGTACAACGCTATCGAGTGTAAGAAACAGTTCCGGCGTTAGGTCTGGAAAAGCGAAACCAAACTGACGAAGCGCCCGATCAATGCATACCGCGTTGTCAGAGCTTACCTTCACCCAAATATCGATATCGTTCGTGGCTCGAATGTGGCCGTGAACACCAACCGCATAGCCGCCAATCAGAAGGTATTCAACGGAGTTCGAGTTGAGCAACTTCAAAAACTCTTTGAAGTCTGGCGGTAGCGCTAGTGTGGCCATAGAACGTCCTTCGCAGCAACTCGAGCGCCCGCAGGCGTTCCTCCACGGGACGGGTGAGCCAGTAGGCGACCTGATCGTCGGGATCATTCAATTTTGCGACAGAGAATTGGGTTCGGTCGAGCCGGAACTCGTGCGGCAAAGTCGTTACCGTGCTCATAATCTCCAGTTTAGCGCCTTTGTTCGGAAAAAGGCTCGCAGCCTCAGCCAAAACACGACGAGGGCGGGCCCACTCACCAGAGTGAGGAGGCACCGCCATAATTTGACAATGTAGGGAGAAGGACCTTAGCGCTTGCGCTGGCCGCGGACCACTTGCTTGACTTTCTTCTTCATCGAGCCGCGCGCCACCGTGGCGGGGCGGGGCTGCAAGGGAGCTTTCACTTCTGCAGCCTTGCGCGCCTTACGCTTCGCTACCTTGCGGACCGCTTTGTCTTCAATCGTCTTCGTATTCATTTAATCGCTTTCAATTCCTGCGTACTTCGCAATCAATTTCTTCAGGCCGGCAGTCGCAAAGCTGATCGTCAACTTCGCATCTTCGCCATCGCCTTCCACTCGCATAATGGTGCCGCGCCCATACTTGGGATGGACAACTCTGGCCCCATTCCGGAAACCCTTCTTCGCCACCGACCGCGTCACGGAACCCGTGGGCGGCCGACTCACCGCCGGAGCGGGAGGCGCGGAAAAACCTAACCGGGTCTGCCCTCCGAGAGGAGGCGGCACCACCGGAGTTGCCCGGATCGGCACTGGCACTAACCTAGGCCCATCACCGGGCCGATTCACCGCCGGAGGCATCGCTGCCCGTGGTGAGGGCAATGACCGTCCAAACTGCGATGGCGGCTGGCTGCTGGGTAGCGGAGCCAACAAAGGCCGGTTCTCGCCCGGTGCGGAAGGCGTCGCCGGTTTCGCCGACACACCCCGATCCGCAAAGAACTGCGAGATGTTCTCTACTGAATTATATGTCTTTCCGGTGTACGTCGTCTTCTTCACTGACTCGCGCACCAAAGCCTGCTCCGCGTCGAGGTTCAATTGGGACATCGGCGTATCGAGAAAAGTGCCCGGTTTGGCCCGTTCCAGTAGTTCCGCCGGTACTTCGGTGAGGAAGCGCGAGGGGATGGTCATCTCGGGCGCGCCACCGCCGAATCTGCGGCGGAAGCGAGCATAGGAGAGATGCAAGCGCTGTTCGGCGCGCGTCATGGCGACATAACAAAGCCGGCGCTCCTCTTCCAAATTCTCTTCCGACTCCCGGGAACGCGAATGCGGAAACAGCCCCTCTTCCATACCCGCCACATAGACCACGGGAAACTCAAGCCCCTTGGCGTTGTGCATGGTCATCAGGGTGATGGCGGCTGCGGAGTCCAACTCGTCGGTCTGGGCCACCAGCGCCGCGTGGTCGAGAAATTCGTTGATGTTCTCGCCGCGCTCGACAGCATCCGCCGCCGCATTCACCAATTCTTCCAGGTTGCTGAGGCGGCTTTCGTTGTCCGGAGCATTGCTTTGCTTCAGCATCTGGTAGTAGCCCGTGCGCTCGAGAATATGGTGCAGCATGCCGTCCAAGGGCATGTCGGTCTGCGTCCGCATTTCGTTGATCAAGCTGAGGAACGAGCCCACTGCCGCATCGGCCCGCGCGCCAAACTGCCGGGCGGCCACCATTTGTTCCAGCGCCATCCACATACTGACGCCATGCTCCAGAGCATGCGCCTCCACCTGTTCGAGCGTCGTCTTGCCGATGCCACGGGCCGGCTGGTTGATGATGCGCATCAGCGCCATTGAATCGTCGGGCGAGGTGATCAGCTTCAAATAGCACAGGGCATCTTTGATTTCGGCGCGCTGATAGAAGCTGGTGCCGCCCACCACTTTGTACTTGCGGCCATAGCGGCGCAGCGCTTCTTCCACCTGGCGCGACTGCGAGTTGGTGCGATACAGCACCGCGATCTTGGCCTTGGCATCACGGTCGAATTCGCGCTCAATCGACTGCGCGATGTACATGGCTTCCTGCTCACCGGTAGCGGCTTCAAAGAGCGAGATCTTGGCTCCCTCGGCCGCCGAGGTCCACAACGTTTTGCCCTTACGCTGGGTGTTCTTCGCCACCACCGCGCTGGCGGCGGCAAGAATATTGCGCGTGGAGCGGTAGTTCTGTTCCAGGCGAATCACCCGGGCACGCGGATAGTCCTTCTCAAAGTCGAGGATGTTGCGAATATCCGCCCCACGCCAGCCGTAAATGGATTGGTCCTCATCACCCACCACCGCCAGATTGCTATGCGTACGCGTCAGCAGCCGGATCAGGTCATACTGCGTGCGGTTGGTATCCTGATACTCATCGATCATGAGGTATTGGAACTGCCGGTTGTAGCGTTCGCGGGTCTGGTCGTCGTGGTGGAGGAGCTTGACGGCCAGCAAGAGCAAATCGTCAAAGTCGGCCGCGTTGCTTTCGATCAGGCTGCGTTCGTAGCGCTCGTAGATGGCGGCCAGGGTCTTGGCCTTGGGGTCCACCACTTTGAGCCAATCGGTAGGCGACTCGCCGTGGTTTTTGGCGTGCGAAATCCGCGAAAGCACGGCCCGGTACTGCATGAATTTTTCGTCGAGGTTCAGATGGCGGAAGGCCTGCTTGACGATGCCGAGCTGATCGTCGGCGTCGTAGATGGTGAAGTTGCGGGTGAACTTGGGCCGCAAGGGCGCCAAACGGTCGCCATCGCGGCGCAGCAGGCGCACGCAGAAGGAGTGGAACGTTGCCAGCACCGGTGCGTGGTTGTAGCTCTCAAAGCCCCCGAGTAACTTCTGCACCCGTTCGCGCATTTCGCCCGCCGCCTTGTTGGTGAACGTCACCGCCAGCACGGCAGGGCCAGGAATTTGGTGGGCGGTAATCAAGTGGCAGATGCGATGCGTAATCACGCGCGTCTTACCCGAACCGGCACCTGCCAGAATCAGCAGCGGGCCATCCACATGAGCCACTGCATTCTGCTGCTCGGGGTTCATTCCAGACAAAAAATCCACGCGGGTCGAGTGCTCCATCAACGTAACAGTAAGGGGAATTCGGGGGAAGACCGTGCCCTTCAGAGTGTAGCAAACCGGTCTTCAGCGGCAAACCTACCCCCCGCAAATGAGTGAACCGATTCACCCTTCAGCGCCGTTGCCCCCCAGGCGTTGACCTGATATCGTGCAGGTATGTCGGCCACCCTCCCCAAATCACCCGATGCCGCTGAGGCGCTTACGCTGTTGCGTCAGCGCCATACGCTGCTGAACGAGTTAATTGAGCGCATGGAAGTCTATCAAGGCTCCCAAGAGATTCTGGCGCTCTTACTGGCCGTAGAACCCCCAGTACTGCCGGGCTTCGTTACCGGCTCAGAACCTTGGCAAACCCGAGAGCCGCAAGTCCATCCGCAATAAACTGCACGGCTAAGGCCATCAGCAGCATGCCCATGATCCGGCTTAGGATGTGGATGCCGGTTTCACCCAGCATGGTTCGCACGCGCTCTGCCGCCGCGAGGATGATGTAGGCCGATAGCGCCGTGAGGCCCAACGCCAATACGACGAGCGAGAACTTCACCGGCGTCCCCGCCGTCCCAATCAGCACCATCACTGTCGAAATCGCCCCCGGCCCCGCTAACATCGGCATCCCCAACGGCACAATGCCGATATCTTCCTTGTGCGCTCCGTCATTCGCCTCGCTAGCCGTTTCATTCGTCGCCGGACGCCGCGCCTGCACCATGTCGATGCCAATCAATAGTAGAATAATGCCCCCGGCGATCTTGAAGGCGGGGAGGGTGATGCCCAGGACGTCAAAGACAAAGGTTCCCGCAAAGGCGAACGCGGTCAGCAGCAGAAAGCAAGTCCAGGCGGCGCGCTTGGCCATCAGGCGGCGATGCGCACTGGTCGAATTTGCCGTCATGGCGAGGAAGGTGGGCACGAGCGCGAAGGGGTCCACCAGGAAGAAGATGGAGGAGAGGGTTACCAGGAAGAACTGGAGCGCTTGTGAGACTTCGGCGGGCACTGCTTTCAGGTTAGCACCAGCCGGATAGCTTTTACGCTTGACGTACAGCGTACATTCTCTTAGACTGGTCATTCACGAGGAGGATCTGAATGGCATTCACGGCAATCCATCCGGGCGAACATCTCGCCGGGGAATTAAAGGCGCTCGGACTCAGCCCCACCGAACTCGCCCGGCAACTCGCCGTCCCCGCCAACCGGATTACGCAGATCCTTAAGGGAGGTCGGGCGATTACGGGAGACACTGCGCTCCGCCTGGGTCATTACCTCGGCACCAGCCCTCAGTTTTGGCTGAACTTGCAAAGTCTCTACGACCTGCGCGTCGCAGAGCAAAAGGTGGGTGGCGAGGTGCAGCGCTTGCCGACGTTGCGGCAGACGGTTCTGGCTTGAGGCGAGCGACCGTTGCCGCCGTCGGGTTGCTAGGCGGCGCTCGGCTTCTTCGCTAACTCCTCGCGCAGAATGCGGCGCAGGGTGTCCTCGATCTTAGGCGCACGTCCCTCGACGTATTCATGCAATGCCGCATTGATCAAGGTCTGATAGCCGGTTTTGCCCCCCGACGCATCGGCGAGGGTGCCGAAATGGTCCAGCAAGTCTTCGTCCATGCGGATGGTAATTTTCACTTTTCCTGGCTCCGCGTGCGGCTCGGCCGATACCCGGCCGCGCGTTCCCGTGCTGAAATCGTATTGCTGTTTCATAGTTGAACCCCATACTCTTGGCGTTCCCGCGGTTCGGCGAGGCGGGCGGAAATCAGTCGAATGTCATCTCCGCGATAACAGTAGGCACCCCCTCGCGCCCATACCGACGGTCACCAGGCGACGCTCGTCCGGCTCGCTATCGTCGGCGATGGTAATCGTCGTCAAACACGGCGAGCGATTCGGTCGAGAAAAACGCGCCGTCCTGGCGAAACTTCTCGTTGGCAGAGGGTATACAGGCATAGTGTCGGCCAGGAAAAGGGGCCTGGCAACCGACGGCACCGGCGATTGATGCGTGGGCTCGAAATACGGACTTCGTTTTGGCAGGCCATGTTCAGTGGAGTCTCCGACGTCTGTGCAACCGTCTAGAAACGAGGGAGGGACACCACGCCCGTGACTGGCTTCATGGCATGCCCCGGCGCAAGTTTCGAATAATCCAGATTTGCGGATATCAATCAGCGAGATGTCGTGAGATAAGTGTAGGAGGAAATGAATGCCCCAAAGCCCCCTCGCTCTCTAAACTCGAGCGCTACGGGCCTGAACGAAGAGAGGATCTGAGTTATTGGCTGGTCTCCTTAGAATTTCAGATACTCGATGTCTTTGGCTAGGAACACGAAGCCATATTTGATCGCCAGTCCTATTACTTCTTACGGCAAGTTTCTCTCTTTCTAATAAGCTCAGTATTTTTGGAATTAAAGCTTGAGCCTCCGCATTCAAGCCCCCACTAAATGCTCTCTCTAATCTACCGCCACCACCCTGAACATAGAGTCGCTCTAAGATAACCAACGCCACTCGTTGGCCGAGTGGATGAGAATCATTCTTTAAAAAAGACCCGTCAATAGTCGGGGCAACGTATTGTCCGATTTCGCAGTCATTTATCCATGTTGGTCGGTCTGACTCGGAAATCCCAACAAGTCTTTCAATGATGCAGCTATCGATACTAACATCGCTTAGCTGGGTAGAGGCGAGA
>JAYVUQ010000692.1:0-3406 GCA_043787785.1 Bryobacteraceae bacterium | reverse complement strand
CACCTTGCGTAGTTGCCCCGTAGCCCTTTAGATCTCCCCGTTATCCCCTCAGTTGTGCGTCTTACCTTAGCAGCCCTCCGGCTGCCCTGCCCCCTCCTGGCATTTTGGTTTATGTTGTGTTTCTCGACATGCCCTCTCCCAAGTTATGCCTGGCACTGTTGGTTGGTGGTTGGTTGCACTGTTGGTTGGTGCTTCCTGAAGTCTGGCGCGGGCGCCTGGGTGGCCGGTGGCTGGCGTCTGAACGGTGTCTTTAGCAAATACTCGGGGTCGCCTTTCTCAGTGAGTGCCGCGGGCGCTTCGCTGAATGCGCCGGGCAGCACCCAGCGGGCTGACCGGGTGAAGCCCGACGTCGCGATTTCGGGCAACATTGGTTCTTACTTCGATCCCCTGGCCTATAAGCCGGTCACGGAAGTCCGCTTTGGCACCGCCGGCTTTAACTCGCTCCGCGGCCCCGGCGTGACGAACCTGGATGCCAGCCTCTTCCGCGACTTCCGAATCACCGAGCGTATCAACCTGCAGCTACGCGCCGAGGCGCTCAACTTCACCAACACGCCGCACTTCGGCAATCCCGGCGGTAATGTCTCCAACCTGCAGTTGAATCCGGATGGGTCGATTCGCAGCCTGGGAGGCTTTACCCAGATTACCGGCGTTAGCGCGCCCAGCCGACTGACCGACGAGCGCTTCTTCCGCTTCGGCTTGCGTATCGGCTTCTAGTTTGTTCGTATTATGAGGGAACTCATGCGCACGCTCCTCCTTCTGGTCCCGCTTTGCCTCGCCCAAGCCCGCATCACCCGAATAGTGATTGATCGGACGGAGTCGCCGACGTTTCGGGGCGAGAGCTTTGGCGAGGTGGGGCCATACGAGAAGATCATCGGGCGCGCTTTCGGCGAGATCAGCCCCTTTCATCCGCTCAACAACGGGATCACCGACCTCATGCTCGCGCCGCGCCCGGGCGGCTACGTGCAGTACAGCACCACCTTCTATCTGCTGAAGCCGGTGGACAAGGGCAAGGGCAACGGGCTGCTCTTTTACAGCGCGCCCAACCGCGGCGACAAGCGAGCCTTTAGCGCTCTGAACCAGGGCCTCAGCAGCAGCAATGACCCCACGGCGACCGGCGACGGGCTCGCTATGCGCCGTGGCTATAGCATGCTGTGGAGCGGCTGGCAGGCCGATGTGGAGCCTGGAAATGACCGGCTGACGTTGAACGTGCCCATCGCGCGTAATCCCGATGGCAGCGACGTTACGGGGCCCGTCCGCATGGAACTCACCCCCACCGCGGTGACCTCTACCTGGCACTACGCGCTCTATCCGCCCGTGGAAGAGGTGCTTTCGAAAGCCACGCTCACCGTCCGCCAAAAGGAGGGCGATGTTCGTCTCGTCGTGCCGAGGTCAGATTGGGTCCATGCCGATTGCTCCCGCATCGCTTTTCCCGGCACGCCTTCTCCCACCAGCCTGTGTGTGAAAGGCGGCTTCCAGCCGGACCTGATCTATGAGTTCATCTACACCGCCAAGGACCCGCTGGTGCTTGGCATCGGCCTTGCCGCCACGCGCGACCTGGTCTCGTTCTTTCGTTACTTCGAGGCCGATGACACTGGCACGCCCAATCCGCTCGCCGGCGCGATCACGGCTGCCATCGGCGAGGGGCAATCGCAGGCCGGGCGATTCATCCGCACCTTCCTCGACTTGGGCTTCAACCAGGACGAATACCGCAACCTGATCTTCGATGGCCTGCAACCGCACATCGCGGGGCAGGGCATTCCGGTCAACGTCCGCTTCGGCCAGCCGGACCGCGCTTCCGGTCAGCGCGAGAATGCCCTCTACCCGTCGCCCGATAGCCCGCCCACCTGGGGGCCGATGGTCGATCCTTTGGCCGGTCGTTTGGCGGGCAATGCCGATGCTTGCCGCGAGACTTTGTCCTGCCCCAAGATCATTCATACGGTGAGCAGCACCGAGTTCTGGCAAGGGCGCATGTCGCTGAATATTACCGACCCGCTGGGCCGCGGCGATGCGCAACTGCCGGATTTTGTGCGGCTCTATCACTTCGCGAGCACCCAGCACACGCCCACCACCTCGAATAGCACCGGTATCTGCCAGCAACTGCAGAACCCAGCGCCCTTCTTTGAATTGCGGCGTGCCTTGCTGCTTGCTTTGGAGCGCTGGGTGCTGGCTGGGGTGCCGCCACCGGCGAGCCGCTACCCGACTCTGCGCGAAGGTACTCTGGTCGCGCCCGGCAACGCCGGTTGGCCCTCGCTTCCGGGTATACGCTTCAACGGCTTACTAAGCACGCTGAGCGTACGGGACTTTGGGATCCACTTTGACGGGCGCCGGCTCTCAGGCATCATTGCCAATGAGCCGCCCCTCGTGGGGCAGGCTTACACGATGCTGGTGCCGAAGGTGGACGCCGATGGCAACGAATTGGGCGGGCTGCGGTCGCCTACGATCACGGCTCCGCGGGGCACTTACACCGGCTGGGCCTTGCGCCGCGCGGGCTTTGGCGAAGATGAACTCTGCGGCCTTACCGGCAGCTACGTCCCCTTCCGCGCGGCGCGCGCTGAGCGCATGGCGGCTGGCGATCCGCGGCTGTCGCTGGAGGAGCGCTATCCTACGACGCAGTCCTATGCGAATGCAGTGGAATTGGCGGTGCAGGCTTTGTTGCGGTCTGGGTACTTGCTGCCGGCGGATGCAGCGCGGCTGATTGCAGCGGCGCTGCCCTAGCGTTTGCGACTTGCACCGGGCAGCGCGACGCCAATCTTCGACGGGCTTTTTGGGGGACAAAGCGCACTTCTAAGCGCTGCTCCAGGGCGACGGCGATCTTTAGGAGCATGGGGAGGGAATGTCCCTCGGATCTGGCGTCCTCCAGCCGGGCAATGACAGGATCCTTACTTTGGAGTATCTATTCCAGCAGAACTTTATTGAAGGTATCGACCCAGATACCGCAAGGGGACTTACTGCGGGAGGAGTCACGGCAATTTGTTTGGTTTCTGAGGCCAGTCGTTTCGCCTGGCTTCACCCTGATATGCGCGGGAACTGAAAAAAAAGGGATCAACATTGCAGAAGTTTCTTTTGCTGCCACCGTTCAAGCGAGGCGGCGGCCTTGCACCCTTTCCCGCAACAATCCGCCAGCCGGCGGGGAACCGTATCAACCCTAGCTCTTTTCCAAAGCGGATAGCCCGTCCCGATAATTCTCGAGTGAAATGTCACTCTCCCTTGTGGCAACCACCGCCCTGGAGTGGGGCACCTTTTTGAGACCGAGGATATGGGTGACAGAATAGGTCGAATGGAGCCCAGAGATGGTAGTGAGCAAGAAGGAAACAGCGTTTCCACCGCGGGTGTTTAGCGTGGAGTACAAGGAAGCGGCGGTGCGGCGGATGGCCACGGAGAGCCCCGCGGCGCTGGCGAGAGAACT